>JAIMBJ010000013.1 GCA_023511455.1 Bacillota bacterium | reverse complement strand
TTGGTTCCGAACTGCGTCTGCTCGGCAATGCGGTTCAAACTCTCCAGCGCGGAGCGGATTTGCGTCTGGTCCGCCTGAAGAGCGGTCTGGTCGTTCACACCGGTGTTGCTGGCGTGCACAGCCAGTTGCCGCATGGTGCGCAACAGGTTGTGGATTTCATCCAGACCACCCTCTGCGGTCTTCAGAAGGTTGGCCGCATCCTGCGCGTTGGACACTGCCTGCGACATACCCACCATCTGGGCACGCAGGTTCTCGGAGATAATCAACCCCGCGGGGTCATCTGCACCACGATTGATGCGCATACCGGACGACAATCGCTCTATCGAGCGCGCAAAAGCTTCGGTGGTTTGCCCCAAACCACGCAGGGCGTTCATCGCGGTAATGTTGGTGTTGATACGCAGACTCATCTTCTACCTCTTCCTCCTTGAGTTGTCTTCTGTTGAGCCTCCTGCTCATTTCCGATGAAACGCACGCGGGTGGAAGACGGCGCTGGCGAAGGAAGGGTTGTTGTCCCAACGTGCGTTTCCATCTTACGGTTCCCTACCCTTTTATCGGTAGTGCAACCATAAAGAATCTTCCGTATAATTACTGTTAGGTGGACAACTCATGTCGAAAACAAGTAAGGATATGAGAAAAGTTGAAATGTTACAAAATGTGCGGCAAACCACGAACCTGAGGCGTGTGTTGCTACCAATCGTCGTGTTTCTGATGATCGCTAGTTGCGCACCACGTGATGAGCGTGCAACCGCTGTGACTAACTCTGAACCGCTTCGTGCTGTTGCTACATTCTTCCCGGTTGCCGATATCGTCAGGCAGGTAGGAGGCAATCACGTTTCGGTGGAGACCATCCTGCCGCCAGGCGGAGAGCTGCACTCTTTCGCTCCCACGGCAAAGCAGATGAAACTGCTGCAGCACGCGGATGTGGTGTTCGCGCTGGGGCTGGAAGCCGAACCCTTTCTGAAAACCATGCTTCGCGGACTTGGTCGCAGACACCCGCGCGTGGTAGAATTAGCAGAGGGCTGCTGGAAGCTCCCGGCACTGGCGGAGCACGAGCACCTGCATGCGCATGAAGAGGCACATCACGAAGAGTTGGTGGACCCGCATGTCTGGCTCTCTCTGCGGAACGCAATGCGTTTGGCGCAAAACGCGAGGGATACACTGGTCGCTCTGGACCCGGCGCACGCTGACGATTACCAGCGCAATGCAAACCGGCTTATCACGCAGCTGCGCGACCTGCGCCACATTCTGACAGAACGAGCAAAAGCATGGAAGCAAAAGAAGTTTATCGCGGCGCATGGAGCCTACCGCTACCTCGCCGAGGAGGCAGGACTGGAGCAGGTGGCTGTGTTTGAACCGCTACCCGGCGTCGAGCCTTCCGCCCGGTGGCTGCGCGACCTGATGGATACCGCGCGTCGCGAGCGGGTGCAGGTTATCTTTGCCGCACCCCCCGCCTCCTCGCGACTGGTGGAAGCAGTGGCAGCAGACCTCGGGGTGCCGGTATTCCCGCTGGACCCGATGGAGCAAACGTGGAACCACACGGAGGAGAGCTACCAGCAACGCATGATGCGCAATATCAATGCGCTGGATAGAGCCATGCGCCGATAGTTCGCTTGGGAAGGGATGGGACATGCAACAGTGGCAGAGCGAGATGTTGAGATGCCCTTTTGACCGCGAGCAGCTGCTCGCGGGCGAAGGAAAAATACGGTGCTCCGAATGTCAGAGGACGTTTCCCATTGTGGATGGCATTCCCAGCTTTGTGCTGCACGACCTCGCGACAGCGCATGAGCGTGAGGAGTGGTTGCGAAAGCAGTCAGAGATGCAGGCACGGGATGCACAGGCTTCACAATACGACCGTCTACTGGGACTGCTCCTCATGTCGCCGGTGGAAACCCGCATGACGTTACGCGCGCTACGAGGTGAATCGGGGCGGTTTAATGTACTGGCGGAAATCGGTTGCGGTACGGGACGGATGCTGCAGCATTTTGCTGCGCTGGCAGATTTCACAATAGGCGTGGATTTCTCGTTGCAAAGCCTGCGGTTGTGCCGGCAGCGGATGCAACAGGCAGGCTTTCTGGAGAAGACACTGCTGATACATGCGGACGCCTGTTTCCTGCCCCTTGCGGACGAAACGCTGGACGCGGTAGCCAGCTGCCAGCTGGTCGAGCATCTGCCCAGCGACCGACTGCGCCGGCAGGTGCTGGCGGAGATGTCTCGCGTGCTCAAGCCGGGCGGACGATATGCGATATCCGGTTATCACTGGTCGTGGCTGACCCGCTGGGGTGCATCCAAACAGGGTATGCATCCGGGTGGTATCTACTATTATCGTTTCACACGCAAGGAGTTCCATGACCTCGTCAGCAAACATCTGCCTGTGGAATCGCTGCGAAGTGTGTTGGGTTACGTGTGGCTGGCTTCTGGTAGTAAGGAGACATAAATGGCGGACATCGTTCTGGATGTGAACAACGTCAGTGTGGAGATAGGTGGCGTGCGTCTCATCGAGAACATCACCCTGCAGGTCGAACGCGGCAGCACGGTCGCCATCATCGGTCCCAACGGCGCGGGCAAGACCACCCTGCTGCGCGCGGCGCTGGGTTTGGTGCCACTGGCTTCCGGCAGCATTACCCTTTTTGGGGTGCCCATCGCCCAGATTGGCGAGCTGCGCCAGAAGGTGGGCTATGTACCGCAGCAGCTGGAGTACGACCGCTACCTTCCCCTGACGGTAAAAGAGATGCTGCACGCCTACGTACCTCATGCCTCTTCATCTCGTATCGAATCTGCCCTGCACGAGGTCGGGGTTTCTCGCATGCTTCACCATCCCATCGGTAAGCTTTCGGGAGGGCAGCTCCAGCGGGTGGTGATTGCCCTGAATCTGTTGCGTGAACCGGAGATCCTCTTTCTGGACGAACCGGCAACCGGCGTAGATATCGAAGGGGAGAGCCGCTTCTACGACATTATCGAGCAGCTGCGGGAAGAACATCACCTGACGGTGGTATTGGTCTCGCATGACCTGAGCGTGGTCACCCGCTACGCCTCGCAGGTGCTGTGCCTGAACCGCCGATTGCTCTGCTTCGGGCCACCTGCTCAGGCTTTGAACGCCGAGATGATTCGTCTGGTGTACGGACAAGAAATGACACTTTACACACACCGGGAGCACCAGCCATGACGGAGATTTTGCAGTATCCCTTCTTCCAGCGCGCGTTGATTGCAGCCGTGTTACTGGGTTTCAGCTTGCCGCTTGTCGGCGTTTTCGTGGTCACGCGGCGTCTTTCGTTCTTCGGAGAAGCAGTGGCACATTCGGCATTTACCGGGCTGGCGCTGTCCGCCCTGCTGGCGACTCCGGTCCTGCCAACGGTTATCGCCGCTGCTGTACTGGTGACGCTCGCCATTGTCTTCACCCTGCACCGCACGCAGATACCGGCGGACACCGTGATCGGCGTGTACCTCGCCATCTGCGCGGGGGCAGGTATCCTGCTGCTGGGCATCCTGCAGGGGTACCAAACCGGGCTGTTCCAGTTCCTGTTTGGGGATATCCTCGCACTGGCGTGGGAAGACGTGTGGCTGGTAGCGGTCATGTGCGCGGGAAGCGTGCTGGCGATACTGGCGATGTGGAATGCCCTGCTGCGGGTTTCTGTGCACCGTGAGATGGCAATGGCGATGGGTACTTCCGTCGCACGCGTAGACCTGCTGTTTCTCGTACTGCTGGCGGTCATGGTTACCCTGTCGCTGAAGTTGATTGGTATTGTACTGGTGACCGCCATGCTGCTATTACCCGCTGCCGCCGCACGCAATCTCACGTGCAGCTTTAGGGGGATGGCAATCGCTGCCTGCGCGATTGGCGGCATCAGCAGTGTGCTGGGGCTATATGCTTCTTACTGGTTCGGCACCGCGTCTGGCGCGGCGATAGTGCTTACGGCGGCAATAGTGTTTATGCTATCGGTGGTGTTCCGGCGAACAGCATGAGTAGCGCAACCGTGTGACGGACGACTTCGAGATGCGACACAGTGAGAGGCTTCCCCGGCGAAGATGCGGCTTTCGCCGAAGATGCCCTTTCGGCCGCTGTAGTCCCGTTAGTTTTTGCAGGACTCCTTCCCGTATCCCCAGAAGTTCTCAGTGAAACTACCACCCCGACTGAATCTCGTTCGCGGAAAGGATGGTCGGCATGAGTAAAGGCAAACGGATAACACGAAGGCAGTTTCTCAAAGGGGCGGCTGTCGGCGCAGCTGCCGTTGCCATGCCTGCCGTTGTACCCGCCTCAGTGTTCGGCTCGGCTCAGCGAAGCGCACCCAGCGACCGCATCACGCTCGGCTTCATCGGGCTTGGTGGCATGGGCATGGGACATCTGAACGGTTTTTTGGGTAACGGACAGGTGCAGGTGCTGGCGGTATGCGACGTGTATGCCCCCCATCGCGACCGCGCGAAAAAGGCTGTGGACAATCGCTATGGCAATCAGGACTGTGCTGCCTACACCGACTTCCGCCACCTGCTGGACCGCAAGGACATCGACGCGGTAGTCATCTCCACGCCCGATCACTGGCACACGCTGATCAGCATCATGGCGTGCGAATCGGGCAAAGACGTGTACTGCGAGAAGCCGTTGACCCTCTTTGTAGACGAGGGCAAGGCTCTGGTGCGCGCCGTGCGCCGCTACAACCGCGTCTTTCAGGTCGGCAGCCAGCAAAGGTCGGACTACTACTTCTGGCTGGCGTGTATGCTGGTGCGTAACGGCAAAATCGGCAAAGTGCATACCGTGCGCGTGAACCTGCCAGCCGGTCCGGACCTGGACCCGCAGCCAGACGTGGAACCACCGCCCGACCTGGACTGGAACCTGTATCTGGGGCCCGCTCCGTGGGTGCCTTTCAACTATGCCCGCTACCTGTGGAACTTCCGCTGGTTCTGGGACTACTCGGGCGGCGAGATGACCGACTGGGGGCATCACCACTTTGACATCGCGCAATGGGGGCTGGGCACGGACCTCAGCGGACCCGTGAGCGTGGAAGGCAAGGGCGTGCCACCGGTGAAAGGAATGTGCGAAACCTATGTGAACTTCGAGGTGCATTACGAATATGCCAGCGGGGTGCACATGATTGCCACCACTCCGGAACGTGGCGTGCGCTTCGAGGGCACAGATGGCTACGTGCACGTGTGGCGCGGAGGCATCGATACCAGCCCCAAAGAGCTGCAGCAGATAACGTGGGGACCAAACGATGTGCAGCTGTATCGCAGCCTCAGCCACCACCAGAACTGGCTGGATTGCATCCGCACGCGCAAGAAGCCCATTTGCGACGTGGAAATCGGGCATCGCTCGGTGACGGTAGCCCATATCGGCAACATCGCCATGCGGCTGGGCAGGAAGCTGCGCTGGGACCCCGTGAAAGAGCAGTTCGTGGACGACCCGGAGGCAAACCGCTGGCTCAGTCGTCCCTATCGCGCGCCGTGGTACTTGAGGTAGGAGGTGCAGGCAGACAATGAAGAGAACATGGCTCACCGTAGTAGCGTTGCTGGCACTGGCTCTTCCCAGCGCGTGCCAGAACATGGAGCATACCGTTCAGAAGCTGCGGTCACCCGACGATAACGCACGACGGCAGGCGATTGAGGAAATAGCGCCGTTCGGCGTGAAGGCTATTCCCGCCCTGCTGGCGATTATCGAAAATCCTGACGCCGAGCCGGGCGCAGTGATGGCTGCCACGATGGCTCTGGAGAAGGTGGTTTACCAGTCCACACGCCCCGGCGCAACATCCGAGCGTAACGCCGCCGAGAAAGCGTTGCTGGCACGCCTGCAGAAGCCGGCACCGGAATCTCTGCATCGCCTGCTGCTGCGCTTGATTACGGTGGTGGGCACTTCACAATCGGTGCCGACTCTGCAAAAACTGCTGGAGAATAAGACCCTGCGCGAGGCAGCACGAATGGCGCTGCAGCAGATTCCGGGCAAGGAAGCCACCTCCGCCATGGAACGCGCCTTCGCGCAGGCAACCGACCCGCAGTGGAAAAGCGCTCTGCTAATGGCTATCGGTGCACGCAAACAGCCCAGCTCGGCAAAGGTGGTGCTGGGTGCACTGAAAAGCGCACAGGCAGAGGTGCGACTGACGGCGATTACGGTCGCCGGAGAGTTCCCCACTCCCGAAATCCAGAAGGCGTTGCAACAGATTGCTCAGAAAGGCAGCGCCAGAGAAAAAGAGGCGGCTCAGCACTCGCTGGTACGTATCGCGGAGCGGCTTCGCCGCTCCGGCGCGGCGGGGCAAGCCGCCCCGCTCTTTCAGTGGCTCTATGCCAACGGCAATACACCCACCCTGCGCGCCGCTGGACTGGTGGGAGTGGCACACACCAGCAACGCAGGCACCGCAACCTTGCTGGTGAAGGCACTCAACCACCCGAACCCCGCCATCGCCCGCACCGCATACTCTTTGCTGCAGGAGGTGAAGATACCGGGGCTTGCAGAGGCGCTGGTGGTGCATATGCAGAACGCGCAGGGAGAGCAACGCCTGCGCTTGATTGACCTGCTGGGGTATCAATCCGGCTCTCCGGGCGTGGTGCTGCCCTCGCTGCTCAAAGCGTTCGGTGATAACGAGCCCGCGGTGAAGGTTGCCGCGCTGAACGCCATGGGACGTCTACGCCACGCCGACACTGCCTCCGCGCTGATGGTCGCACTGGGGCATGAGAACGAGCAGGTACGTCAAGCCGCGATAGAGGCAGTGCCAGGGGTAGCGTTCGCCCTGCAGAAGCAGGGTAAAACCGACTTAGCGACGGTTCTCGCCCGCACTGCTCTGGAAAAAGCACGTGACCGTGAAAGCGTGATCCGTCTGGCAGGTGTGCTGCGTTTGTTGGGTTCGGCAATCAGCGTTCAAGATATCGCGATCCAGCAGGGCATGGTGGTGAACTGGTGGATACTGGCTCCTCTGGCGGAGCGCAGCTTGCTCCGTCAGCGCGACCTGGTAGACCCCGGCGCACCGATGGACCTGCAGGCGGAGGTGAACGGCGTCCGGTGGCGGCGTATCGAACTGGACGACCCGCAGGGCGTGCTGGATTTCTGGCTAAGTGCCGGTGCGCGCGAGAACACGGGCGGTTACGCCTACGCCGAGGTGTACAGCGATACCGTGCAGACGGTCACCCTGAAAATCGGCAGCGACGACGATGTTACCTGCTGGGTGAATGGGCAAAAGGTGCACGAGTTTATCGGCGACAGGGGGCTTACCATTGACCAGGATACCGCTACCGCCACCCTGCAGCAGGGCTGGAACCGCATCCTGTGTAAGGTGCTGAACGGAGCCGACGGCTGGCAGCTCACTTTGCGCATCACCTCCCCCGACGGTAAACCCCTGCCACTACAGCAACGCTAAACACGGAACTATCATCCTCCCCTCTCCCGGTGCCCGGGAGAGGGATGGATTACGCCAGATTCTCCGGGTTCAGCCCTTCCAGCTCCGGCAACACAAAGCGTCCATCCTTGCGTATCAGGCGGTCATCGAAGTAAATCTCCCCTCCGCCGTACTCGGCGCGCTGAATCAACACCAGGTCCCAGTGTATCTGCGAGCGGTTGCCGTTGTCAGCCACGCCATAGGCGTTGCCGGGAGTGAAGTGTAAGGAGCCCGCAATCTTCTCGTCGAACAGCGTGTCCTTCATGGGGTGCAGGATGTGCGGGTTAAAGCCCAGCGAGAACTCACCCACGTAGCGTGCTCCTTCGTCGAAGTCCAGTATCCTGTTCAGCTCGTCGGTGAGGTTGCAGGTGGCATCCACAATCTTGCCTGCCCTGAACACCAGACGAATGTTTTCAAAGGTCTTGCCGTGATAGAGCGAGGGCACATTGAAGGTAATCTCACCCTCCACCGAATCACGCACCGGAGCGGTAAAACACTCCCCATCAGGAATGTTGCGCAATCCGTAGCAGGGGATGACCGGAATATCCTTGATGGAAAACCTCAGGTCGGTGCCCGGTGCCAACAGCCGCACGCGGTCGGTCCGGCCCATCAGTTCCACCAGCGGCTGCACCGCCCTCTCCATTCTGCTATAGTCCAGTGTACACACCCGGAAATAGTAGTCTTCGAAGGCTTCGGTGCTCATGTTCGCCTGTTGCGCCATGCTGTCGTTGGGCCAGCGCAACACCACCCAGCGGGTGTTGGGCACGCGAATGTCGCTGTGAACCGGCTTCCACCACAGCCTCTGCACCATTTCCACCTTGTCGATGGGAACATCGGAAAGCTGTGCGCTATTCAGGGTACCCCGCACGCCAATGTAGCACTGCATTTTCTCCATGCGGAACTTCTCTACATCGGCGATAACCTGCAACTGCTCTTCGGTAGCGTGCATCTGCAACGTGCGCATCACTTTCGAGTGTTTAGTATCTACCAGCGGCACGCCTCCTGCTTTCACTATCTGCTCTATCAGCACGCAGAGGAACTCCTCGGGCACATCGGTTGCTTCCACCAGCACCTTGTCGCCTGGCTGCACCCGTGTGCTGTGCCCTACCAGTACCTGCGCTAATTGCTCGAAACGAGGGTCTCTCATCGCTTTGCCTCCACTGCGGTATGTTTGCCATTTTTCCATTCGGCATTGCCCTGCCAAAATCTTGCTCGATCCCGGTCATTGCCCGCCCGGGCGGGGGCGATCTCCCTGCGCCATGGTGTTCCTGTGTGAGAATGTATCACCGCCCCAAGGTTTGATTTACGAGCATTTTTCACATACACTCCAGCAAGAGAGCAGGAGATTCGCCTTGACAGAATGGAATCTCTCTTATACCATCACTGCGGATAGACTGTTGGAAAAAATACCAAGAACAGCATTGCGCCATCAACGCACACAGGAGGACCATGATGCAGGAGGAACTCAAAGCACTTGCCCACGCGATACTGGAAGGCAAACGCAATGAAGCGGTAGAGCTCACCCAGAAGCTGGTAAACGCGGGCGTTACCCCCAAACAGATACTCGATGAGGGGTTGATTGCCGGCATGTCCGTTGCCGGTGAGAAGTTCAAAAACGGCGAGTATTTCGTGCCGGAGATTCTGGTGGCAGCGCGCGCCATGAAGGCATCTATGGAGATTCTGCGCCCCTTACTGGTAGCCACCGACGTACAGCCGATAGGTACGATGGTCATCGGCACCGTGTGCGGCGACCTGCACGACATCGGCAAGAACCTGGTAGCCATGATGATGGAAGGCGCGGGCTTTAAGGTCGTGGACCTGGGTGTGGACGTCAGTGCCGATAAGTTCATCGAGGCTGCGAAGGAACACAACGCGCAGATTGTGGGCATGTCTGCTCTGCTGACCACTACCATGACCTATATTCCCGAGGTGATTAAAGCCTTCGACGAGGCAGGACTGCGTCCGAAGGTGAAGCTCATCGTAGGCGGTGCGCCGGTTACCCAGGAATGGGCGAACCAGATTGGCGCGGATGCCTACGCTCCGGACGCCGCCACTGCCGTCGACAAGTGCAAAGAGCTGCTGGGGGCAGCGTAGCCGGGCGATTATCCGGAGGGCGAGGCTCCTGCCGAGCTGTAAACTCTGCTCCCCGCCCGCGGGGAGGTTGGCTGGGGACCGGCTCACCTGGAGGTTCGCCCTCCAGCGGAGGAACAAACCCCTTCCAGAGGGCGAGGCTCGCACCGAGCCGTTTGCACTGTGTTCGGTTCAGCCGGAGGTTCGCCCTCCGGATGTCGCAAGCGGTTGGAGGCAAGCCTCCTGCCGAGTCGTTTTGCTGTTCCTCGACAAGCGCAGCGCCTACAACGAGGGGGCACCAACATTGACGTCGAGAGAGCGCGTACTCTGTGCATTCCATCGGGGCACGCCCGACCGCATCCCAGTATCTCCCCAGCATTGGGGGCGCATCCCGCCGGATAGCGAACTGGCTGTTCAGCTCGTGCGCGAGACCGACATGATGCTCTATGCAGGGTGGGCATGCGATTGTTTCATCGGCTCCGCTTTGCCACGGGAAACCGAGACCGTCGGCAACACCACCCGTACCGTCTATCACACTCCGCAAGGAGCCCTGACCCGCGTTGTCACGCGCACACCGGTCACCTCCGCCTGCACCAAGTTTCCCTGCAAGGACGCCGAGGACGTATTGAACCTGCTTGCCGCGCCATACGAGCCACCGACAGAAGAGACAGTAGAGAATGCCCTGCGACACTTCTTCCAGACGAAGGATTGGCTGGGGGATGAAGGAGTAGTGCTCTTCGAACTGCCGGATGCTCTCTGTTTTCCGGCACAGTGGCTCTCACCGCAGGACTTCTGCCTGCTCTGGGCAGACGCTCCGGACGTTATGGAGGAGATGGTGCGCGTGGGCAACGAGCGGCTGTTGGCGTTTGTGGAGAGGGTGTTAAGAGCAGGCGTGGACGTGTTTCGTATCGTTGGCGGGGAGTACGCCTCCACACAGCTGGGACCCGTCGCGTATAACCGACTGGTGCGTCGCTACGATAAAGAGCTGGTATCACTCATCCACGAGCACGGCGGCATCGCCTATTTCCATAACCACGGGCCCATCATGCGCTATCTGGAGGCGATTGTGGACATCGGTGTGGACGCGCTGGACCCGCTGGAAGCGCCACCCTGGGGCGACTGCGATATGCCAGCAGCCAAACGAGTCCTGCAGGGAAAGGTGTGCATCGTGGGCAATCTCGACGACATGGAGGTTCTGAACCAGCGCGGCGCCGACGAGATACTCGCCATCAGCAAGCGGCTGATCAAGGAGGCAGGTCCTGACGGCTTTGTGCTGAGCGGAACGGCTTCGGGAACCTATGGCGAACACGCCGCCCGAAACTTTATCGCGGTGGCAAGCTACGTGAGAAGCCAGATGTAATCGGAGGAGAGGATGACACCCAGAGAACGTGTTCTGCGGGCTATTCGCCGTGAAGTGCCGGACAGAGTTCCCAAAGAAATGGGCTTCACTCCGGCCGCATACGACCGGTTCGTGAAGGAGACCGGCCATACCGACCCCGCCGAGTACTTCGGCATGGAAACCCGTTACGTCGGCTTCCGTCCGCCACGCGAACTGCCGGACTTTTCACTCTACTTGAAGCGGCTGCCTGAGGCAAGCGTCATCAGCGGCGAATACGGCACAGCACACATCCCGGGCACTTTCTATCACTTCGCCCGATACGTATTCCCACTGGAACACGCAACCACCATCCGTGAGCTGGAGGAGTATCCCTGGCCCGACTTCACCCCTTCCTACCGCCACGAACATCTGGAGGCAGAGGTGCAGGCATGGCACGAGAAGGGCTACTTCGTGGCAGGGTTCGCCGGGCATATCTTTGAAACCACATGGCAGATTATCGGCTTCGAGCGTATTTTTCGCGACTTCATCGAGAACCCCGAGTTTGTGGAGTGGGTGCTGGATAAGATTACCGAAGATAACTGCTTCAAAGCCAGACGCCTGGTGGAGGCAGGTGTCGACATGATCCAGTTTGGCGATGACGTCGGCATGCAAGACCGGCTGATGATGCGCCCCGATGTGTGGCGACGTTTTCTCAAACCGCGTCTCGCCCGCGAAATTGCCTCCGCTCGAGCTGTGCGCCCCGACATCCCCGTCTGGTACCACAGCGACGGCAACATCGCCGACATCATCGAAGACCTGATTGAGGTCGGTGTCACCGTGCTCAACCCCGTGCAACCCGAGTGTCTGGACGTGGACTGGGTGAAGCGCGAGTTCGGCGACCGGCTTGCCTTTTGGGGCACCATCGGCACACAAACGGTCATGCCTTTCGGAAAGCCGGAGGACGTGAAGCGCGCGGTGAAGGAGATGATCGACCGCTTCGCGCCCGGGCTGGTGATCGCGCCGACGCACGTGATCGAACCCGATGTCCCGTGGGAAAACATCGTCGCTTTCTTCGAGGCGGTGGAGGAATACGGCAGACTGGCGTAAAGGAACCTGCTGGAAGCGGTTTCTGCCGCTGGCTTGGAGCGGTTCTGGTGCCGCTAACTGCCTTGACACCTTCCCCTCCTTTGCCTATACTAAAGGCATGAGTAGAAGAGCGTTTACGGTATCCGCACCCGGGCGGATTTGTCTTTTTGGGGAACATCAGGACTATCTCGGGCTACCTGTTATCGCCGCGGCAATCAACCGCCGAATCCGGGCGGAAGTGCAATTCTCCTGCGATGGTCACCGCTTGCACATCGACATGCCCGACATTAACGACCGAATGACCTTAGACCCCTCGCAGGAACAACAGTACACCCGTGCACGCGATTACCTGCGGGCGGGGGTCAACGTCTTGCTTCGTGAGGGGGCACGCTTCCCGTACGGAGCATCCATCCGCATCACCAGCGACATTCCCATGCAGGCAGGCGTGTCCAGCTCGTCGGCGATGGTGGTCATGTGGTTGCGTGCGCTGTGTGAAATGGCCGAAACTCCCATGAATCCCGACCCTGAAACGCTGGCGCGATGGGGACACCGCACAGAGGTGCTGGAGTTCAAAGAGCCGGGTGGAATGATGGACCACTTTTGCGCTGCGCTGGGCGGTGTATTGTACATCGACACCATACCGCCCTACCGTGCGGAGCGACTCCCCATCCAGCTGAGAGGTTTGGTACTCGCGGATTCGCTGCAACCGAAAGCCACCGTAGAAGTGCTTGCCTCCCGCAGGCACGACGTCACGGAGGGCATTGCGCTGCTGCAGGAAAGAATGCCTCACTTTGACCTGCATACCACCCCCTTAGAGGAAGCCGAAGAGGCTCTGAAGCACCTGCCTGCACGCAACGCCCGCCGCGTGCGCGCCAATCTCATCAACCGCGATCTCACCCGGCGCGCCCTGCAGTTGCTGCGAAATGACCAGTGGAGTCCGCAGGTGTTGGGTGACCTGCTGATAGCGCACCATGCTCAGTTGCGCGATGGGCTGGAGGTATCCACCCCGAAAATCGAGAGGATGCTGGAAGCAGCTTTGCGAGCCGGTGCGCTGGGAGGCAAGGTCAACGGCTCCGGTGGCGGCGGTTGCCTGTTTGCCTATGCGCCCGGTCGCGAACAGGAGGTGGTAGAGGCTTTCAAGAGCGCGGGCGGAGACGCCTGGCACGTGCGCGTGGATACCGGGGTGAGACTGGAATGAGCACCCCGCCGCGCAGGTGCGTGTTGCTGGCAGCAGGCAGGGGAACCCGGTTGGGTGATTTCACCCGTAACATCCCCAAGCCGATGGTTCCTCTTGCCGGGCGTCCGCTTCTCGAGCACATCTTGTGCAACATCCGTGAGACAACGTCT
This sequence comes from Bacillota bacterium, assembly GCA_023511455.1. NCBI lineage: Bacteria > Bacillati > Bacillota > Bacillota bacterium. The sequence continues at coordinate 74,435 of JAIMBJ010000013.1, read as the reverse complement.
ATCCGGGAATTTACTGTCGTGGTCCAGTATCACGCTGAAAGCATCACCCGGCACTTTGGCGACGGCAGCTCCTTCGGCGTGCGCATCCACTACGTCCGCCAGCCCGAAGACCAGCCGGGCACCGGGGGCGCATTGCGAGTGGCTCTGGAAAGCCTTCCAGCGGAGCCGGTGCTGATGAGCTTTGGTGACATCCTCACTGACCGGTCGAACTACCGATGCCTGATACAGGCATACACACCCGACATCGTCGCCTTAATCGGCGTAAACTGGCTGCCCGACGTCTCTGAGGGAGGCGGCGTCTGGCTGGACGGAGACAGGGTATTACGTGTGGAAGAGAAGCCGCGCAACCCCGACACCAACTGGAACCTTGCGGGTGTGCATATCTTTTCGCCCGCCATCCTCCCTGTGTTGAGAGAACTTCCGTTGTCCGCACGGGGAGAGTACGAGCTTACCCAGGCCATCCAGCGGCTCCTGCATCAGTACCCCGATGCCGTGCGGGCAGTGCGCTTCGAAGGCTACTGGAACGATGTTGGCACACCCGAACGCCTTCAGCAAGCGAAGCAAGACCTGCAGGAGTGCCAGTGCGCGCAGGCGAATCATGGCTCAAAGTCGCTGCAAGGAGGAGAACCATGAAAGGCAACCCTGAGATACTGAAAGTGCTCAACGAACTGCTTTCCGATGAGTTGACCGCCATCCACCAGTATATGGTGGAAGCGGAAATGTGCGAAAACTGGGGATATGATAAGCTACACGCCGCCTTCCAGAAAATCGCTCTCGATGAGATGCACCATGCGGAGTGGCTGATTCAACGCCTCCTGTTTCTGGAGGGGCATCCCACTATCAAACTGGGCGAGCTGCTAATCGGTAACACCGTGCCAGACATGGTGAACGGGGTGATAACGTCCGAAGGGGAGGCTGTGCAAGCCTATAACAAAGCCATCGCGCTGGCGCACCAGGTCGCCGATCAGGGCACTGTGGACCTGCTGATACGTATCCTCAATATGGAGGAGGGACATATCGACTGGGCGGAAGCGCAGCGTGACCAGATCGAGCACATGGGTCTGGCGAACTACCTGAGCATGCAAACGGAGGGCGCAGCGCAGTAAGTGCTGCCCTACCCCGCCGATACTCTGATTCGCAGGGTGCGCGCACTGCATGAGCAGATTCGCTCGGAGGTGCGCGCTCAGCTCCTGCAGTATTCCGCCGACTGGCTGGCACAGGCTACCGAAAGCGCGGATGGCGATACGCAGTTTCGCATCGACGTGCAGGTCGAGAATCTACTGCTGCAGTTCTGCGAGCAGTGGGCACAGGAAGTGCCCTTCGTGCTGGTGGCGGAAGGCATCTCTGAGGACGGCTGGCTGTCTCTGCCGCGGGGAACAAACACCGATAAGGCGCAATTCATCATGGTGGTCGACCCCATCGACGGCACACGTATGATTATGTATGACAAACGCAGTGCGTGGTGCCTGACAGGCATCGCCCCGAACCGTGGCCGCCAAACCACCCTTGCAGACATTGAAATCGCCGTACAGACCGAGCTGCCCACCTCGCGACAGTGTGTGGTCGACACGCTTTGGGCGGTTCGCGGGGGTGGTGCGTTCGGGGAACGACAGAGTCTGTGGGACGGAAGCACCACTCCATTCCGCCCGAAACCCTCCTCCGCGAAGGACTTGCGTTACAGCTTTGCCAGCTTTGCTAATTTCTTCCCTGATGGCAAGGCATGGCTCGCCGCCCTCGAGGAGAACCTCTACCGCCAGCTGCGAAGTATGGACATCAAAGGCAACCCGCTGGTGTTCGCCGACCAATACCTCAGCACAGGTGGGCAGATTTACGAACTGATCGTCGGACACGACCGCTTCATCGCCGACCTGCGTCCCGTCGCCTTTCGGCAGCTGGGATACACAGAGATGCCTCTGTGCGCCCACCCTTACGATATCTGCACCGAACTGATTGCCCGCGAAGCAGGAGCCATCATCACCGATGAGTACGGACGGCAGCTGCAAACACCTCTGGATATTCGGGAGCCAGTGGCATGGGTCGGCTACGCTAACCCAGCCCTGCGGGACCTGATTGAACCCGCACTGCTCAGGCTTCTTCACGGAGATTCGGAGCGATGAGCCACATCCGCAAAGCCATCATCACCGCCGCGGGACGCGGAACTCGCCAGTTTCCCGCCACACGTACTCTGCAAAAGGAGATGTTGCCTCTGGTGGACCGAGATGGCATCACGAAACCCGCATTGCAACTGCTGGTGGAGGAAGCTGTGAACGCGGGTATCGAGCAGGTCGGCATCGTGGTGAACCCCGAGTCGGAAGCGGGCGTCCGTGCCTACTTCGGCGCGCTCACCGAGCAAGAGGCGCAGTGGCAAAACGACAGGCAACTACTCTATGAGCAGGCAGGTCACCTGCAACAGCTGGGCGAGCGCATTGTAACCATCGTGCAACAAGAGCCGCTCGGATTGGGACACGCGGTCTACCTGACGAAAACGTTCGTTGGTGATGAGCCTTTCGTGATGTATCTGGGCGACCACGTGCTGCTCTCTCACACGACAAAGAACTGCACCCAGCAGGTGCTGGAGGTCTATGCCCACACGGGCGGCACCCTTTCCGCCGTTCGCCGCACGCCGGAGGAACGGGTACATCTGTACGGAACGCTGTCGGGAGAACCCATACCAGATATTCCAGACGTCATCCATGTAACCGCCATGATAGAGAAACCAACTGTTGAGCAAGCGCGTGCTTCCTTGCGAATGCCAACCCTGCCCGACGGCGTCTACTACTGCTTCTTCGGAATCAACGTATTCACTTCCGAAATCTTCGATTGTCTGGAGCGCACTATCACCGCAGGACGCACGATGAAGGGCGAGTTCCAGCTCACTACTGCACAGCAGATGCTGGTGGAAAAGGGCGAGTACTATGCCTGCGAGATACAGGGCGAAGCGCTGGACATCGGCATACCGCAGGGCTATCTAGAGGCACAGGTTGCGCTGGGACTGGCAGGCACTTACAGTGAGCAACTGCAGCACTGGATTCGTGAACGCGGGGGATGCGAAGGATGAAGCCCAAAATCCTTGTGTCGTGGTCGTCGGGCAAAGATAGCGCGTGGATGCTTCACGTTCTGCGCCAGACCAACAACTCCGAGATTGTGGGACTGGTCACCACCGTCAACAGCGCCTTTGGAAGGGTGTCGATGCACGGCGTGCGCGAAGAGCTGCTCGAACAGCAGGCTCAAGCCGCAGGATTACCCCTGTGGAAAGTGCCCATTCCCTATCCCTGCCCCAACGAGGTTTATGAGTCCGCCATGCGCGACCTCATCCACCGTGCGAAGGAAGATGGGGTCACTCACTTCGCCTTCGGTGACATCTTTCTACAGGATGTCCGCGATTACCGCGAGAGGCAGCTGGCGGGGACGGGCATTATTCCGGTTTTCCCTCTGTGGGGGGCGGATACGCGCGAGCTGGCGCAGCAGATGATAGACGAGGGTCTACGGGCAGTGTTGACCTGTGTAGACCCCCGACAGATACCGGCCTCCCTCATTGGACACGAGTTTGACGCACCGCTCCTCCAGCAGCTTCCTTCTACGGCAGACCCCTGCGGCGAGAACGGCGAGTACCACACCTTCTGCTATGCGGGACCGATGTTTGCTCATCCTGTCCCCGTGCAGGCAAGCGAAGTAGTGGAGAGAGACGGGTTCGTGTATGTGGATGTTCTCGCCCTGTGTCAGCGTTAGTTGATCGCTGTCCGGTCACTGCACGAGTTCTACCTGCACGTCATCTATCCACAACACGCCCGTTCCCCCGTTAATGCCGACGCGGACCATCAGTACCATGGCGTCATCGGGAATGTCTACAACTCCCCCCACTTCTCTCCAGTCAAAGGTTCCGTCCAGCAAAGCGACCGGCTTATGTTCCCATCGCCCGTCTTTGCACTGAATGGACAGGTCCAGGCTCGCCGCTTTCCATCCCTGGTCGCCCCGCTGAATCTGCTCACCTTTCAGCCATGCCGATAAGCGCACTTTGCTACCAGGTGGAAACTGTGTCAGTGAAAGATACTGTGTGAACAAAGCGTAAGTGCCCATCATGTTGACAACTTTAGCGCACTGCGTACCCGTCCGCGCTGTTTCCGCAGTCAGAATGCCTTCAGGGGGAACGATCCAGCTGCCCCCTTTCGGGGCGCCAAAACGCAACTGTGTTCCCCGCGATAACGCGAATACCTCTGCGCCTCCGGTTTCGAAGGACGGGTCCATGATACCTGTTGCATCCACCTTCTCTACTGGCTCAAGATAAGAGGCAGTCGTTTTTCCGGGCATCCCGGCAACAGTGACCTTCATCTCAGCTTCCTGCCACTGGTGCACCGCAATGTGCTCGTCACCGTCTAGCCAGGCAATGAACAGTTGTTTGCCGTCCATGAAGATGTTACGGGGTAACGACGTTGCGCGAAAGCGCAGGCTCGTCAGTGACGCTAAAATATGCCCATCCGCGTCAGCAATAGATATCGCATCAGGCACTGTACCCGTTCCCACCGTCTCTCCGCGTCGCTGCTTCTCGTCACACAACCATTCACCGGCTCTGGTGCCGCCGTGGAAGAAAGCGAACCTCTGGGCGTTTGGAACATTCACCTTCCACGCCAAGAAGGCGGGTGGTAATTGCACATCGCCCTCACTCATCACTGCGAACCGACAAGCGAAGGTAGGCGAGCTGTCAAAAGCATACTCTTGCACAAACCAGATAGGAGGGTCTACCATACGGAAGCGTTCATTCTCCGCCCGCAAGACGCCGAAAAACCGCATTCTCAAGGTTGAACCCTCTTGCCAGACACGAACACCCGCCTCCACATCATCCTTCGAACCCGCATATTGCACCTGTCCCTGCACATTGCGGAACCCCTTATCGGCGTAAATGTCGCTATCGGCGAAGACAAGCCGCTCAACTGGCTTTTTCGCCCAAAGCGCCCGAATGGCGCCTCCCGTACGCCTTAGCAGGATACGATAGTGAGTGTTTTCTACCACCCAGTCAGTACTGTGGTGTGCAACGGTAACCTGAGGGATACGAACAGCGTTAGCACGGGTTCGGGGAAAAGGTGGAAGGGAAAAGCGTAATGAAAATCTTCGGGACAAGCCGTTTGCTGGGGTAAAACTGGTGTCATCCCGCCACATCACCGCAACACGCGCGCCAGTGCTTGCTGTCCCTCTCTCCCACACCTTATCCAGCAGCATCACATTATCCACGCCCATCCGAAGCGGTTCATCAAACGCCAGACGAAAGCTCCTGCCATCTCGCTGCTGGAAGCACAGCCATGCATCGTCAGGGTGTAAAGGTATCGTCTCTGACTGCCACACAATTTCCGTTCCCTGTGGTCGCCAGTAAATACGATGGGTGCCCCGCTTGCCCGAAAGATGGCGCACAAAGAACCAGTCGTCCAGCAACCCTTCTACCGTATTGATTTGCCAGCGATGGGCGTCCGGCACATTCAAAAGTAGCCCGATACGCCTCAGTCTTCGTGGCTCCTTTTCCACCGTCCCTTGCACATTGACCTCCTGAGGAAGGCAGCGGTAGGTCAACCGCAGTTGCGTGCCATCAGACAGGATAACCCGCAATGGCAGAACAATCTCCTGCTGCGTGATAACCGGCGAGCCAAGTACCCGCTCGATGCTGGCAGCTTCGTCGGAAACCAGTTCGCTGGCACCGACCAGCACTCTTCCATCTGCATCAGAAAGCGAGCGGGGCAAGCCCGTTCTCGCATCCACAGTGAATCCATAGTGTGCCGTTGTGATTACCCACGCGCTGCCAGAATGTTTCAAGGATGGCAATCTGGACTGGCGCTTGGAGGAAGAAGGTTGGACGGTCGGTCTGGGAACAGGGCTACCTTCTCCAGATGGACGCACGACTAACAGCGCCGCCTGATATGCCGTGAGAGGCAAACGCACTGCGGCAATTTCAGCGGGCGTTCCTTCTATCAATTTGGTCGCTGCCACTGCCTCCCAGACGGCGTATTTGCGTTTCCCATCGAGGCGCAAAAGACGGAGAGGCAAGTGTATGGTTGCGCTCACCGCATGGGGATTAAAGTTGATAACAGGTACAGAAGCGCGGAGGTAATCGCTTGTCCGCAGGCAAGTGAAAATGCCTTTCGGCTCGGCTTTCACAAGAGGGACAGAGTGGCTGGCATCGGTATAAAGGGCATCGCCGGTCTGCAATTCGGGCAAGAATCTGCGAGTAGCAAGTAATCGCTGAATAAACGGTCCGTGTCCAATTTCTGCCTCGTGGTACAGCATGGGCATACCATCGATCCAGAAAGTTAACGCCATCAGTGCTCTCACGCCGTTGACACCCAGCCAACCCTGCGCTCGCAGGCTGTCGTGGCTCTCCACATACCGTAATCTCACCGTTCCTCTGGGTTCCGCGAAACGTTGCTCTTCAAGGTAACGCTGCAGCGCCCACACAAACTCAGCAGGCGAAACATCCCGAAGTCTCATCAGATAGCGATGGCAAAGCGCAAAATCGTAGATGACATCGGCTTCCTGCATGTAGGGTACTGTATCCACCTCGCCCAGGATAGCCCCGTCGGGGTTGACTCTTCTGACAGACTGACGAATGGCTCGGAGCATCTGCAACCCGCCTTCCCGCAGAGTCAGGCTTCCACGCTCATACGGTAGAGGCGGAACTTCTCCGCCGACATTTGCCAGCTCGCTCCGCCACCAGTCAGGGGGAACATTGGCAGGCACTTTCCCGGCGGGAGGAAAACCCCGCCTTCGCCAGGTCGTTGTTCGACCGCCACCCGCTGCGTCCACCCGGAAACCGTCGATACCAAAACTCCGGGCGTAATGCTCCGCCACCTGACCGATGTATTGCTGCCATCCCGGTTCGCGGAAATCGAAGCACCAGTAGCTAAAGGCGTTGCCGTCCTCATCCAGAACCAGCCACCACGGTCTGTTACCACGCAACATGCCAGCCTCGGGTGTGCCACCGTGTGGAACGAGGTCTTGCCAGACCCTCACGCCCAGCCGATGTGCCTCAGCAACGAGCTGCCGGTATTCTTCTGCAGTGCCCAGCCCTTCTTGAAACCGATAATAGTCTTGCGGGTTGTAGATGCCTCCACTCTCCAGAGGCAGAAGCCAGATAGCACCGAAGCCCAGCTGGCGCACGACTGGCAAGAGAATCCTTTTTGCCATCGCAAAACCGCCCAGGTCCAGACAGTTGCTGCCTATCGTTCCGCCCGGATGGAAAGAGTAAAGCGCTACCTCCCGCGTCCACTTAGGGCGGTCGGTAGGCACTTTGATGCCCACATCGTCAAACCATCGCCAAAACGCCGCGCGCAACGCTCCGGGAAGGGAGTCAGGCACTGCTTCCAGAAAGGCAGTACCAACGATTTGAGGTTCGTCTGGCTCAGCCCACCCCATTGCAATGAATTCGTGAGCGACGAACACCCTGCTGTCGGTCGTCCAGAAATAGGTAAACGCAGGGTCGCGGCGTGCGTCGTTGATGAACAGCAACGTTCGGTTGCTACTTTGCTGTACCAGCAATTGCCCAACACCCCATGCGCCTGCCGCTCCCCGGCCCGGCGGAACAGATGATAAATCACCTGAGTGGTTGGGCGCAAAGGGGTCTGCCGTGGGAAACAAGAAAACGCCTCGTTTGGGCACGGGCAACAGGAAACGCACCCGATAAAACTTCGCCGGCTGCTCCCCAAACCATGTCAAACGGAGGGAACGGGCGACGCGATGGGGATTGCCGAAAGCACCAAACTGAACCTGCTCTTGCAGCTGCCAGCGACCGCCCTCAACAGCCACGTCGCGGGTCAGGGTCAACTCCCCTTTCCCCTCATCAAACTGCCAGTTCACCAGACGACACCGGGTAACGTTGCTTTCCACACACCAGCGTCGTCTCTCTTCCCTCTCCCCTGTCGCGATGTCCACCGAAGGTGTAGCGCTCGTTGGCGGGAGCTCGCTGACAGTGTGCCCCTTCCACGCCAGAGCAAGCCAATCACCCGTCTGACGGTCAAAGGTCAACTGCCATTCGCCATATCGCACTGTTCTTTCTTGCTGCGCGGGAGCACCCACTGCGCAAGTCACGACCAAAAACAACAAGGTCACCCAAACCATCAGACCACCGCCTGTTTTTCGCACTTGCGCCGCTGGGTCGCCCAGGATTTTTTTCTACATCCGCTCTGGCGTGTTTACCCCCAGCAATCGCAGCACGTTCCTCAACACGATGCGCGTCGCATCGACCAGCACCAGGCGTGCGCGGGTGACTGACTCCGCCTCTCCCACCACGCGACAGGTGTCATAGAACTTGTGGAACGCATCGGCGACTTCCATACTGTAGCGTGTCAGCCGATGGGGAGTGCGCTCGGTAGCCGCCTCCAGCACCTCTTCGGGAAACTCATCCAGCTTCTTCATCAGTGCGACTTCGTTCTCGTGCTGCAGGGGAGAAAGGTCTGTTTCTGAAGCCGACGGAACCACCCACCCCTGCTCTGCTGCCACGCGCAACATACTGCAGATTCGAGCGTGCGCATACTGCACGTAGTACACGGGGTTTTCGCTGCTCTCTTTCTTCGCCAGCTCCAGATCGAAGTCCAGCGGGCTATCATGCGACCGCATCAGGAAGAAGAAGCGCGCCGCGTCCTTACCCACCTCGTCCAAAACGTCGCGCAGGGTGACCACGTTGCCCGCACGCTTGGACATGCGCACCAGGTCTCCGCCCTTGAACAGGCGCACAATCTGGTAGATAAGCACCTCAAAGTTCTCGGCGGGATAACCCAGCGCAGCGACCGCTGCCTTCGTGCGGGCGATGTAACCATGATGGTCCGGTCCCCAGATGTCTATCAGGTAATCAAAACCGCGTTCGAACTTGTTCTTGTGATAGGCGGCATCGGCGGCGATGTAGGTAGGCTGTCCGTTGTTGCGCACCAGCACGCGGTCTTTGTCATCACCGAAGGCAGTAGAGCGCAGCCAGATGGCCCCGTCGTGTTCGTAGGCATAGCCACGCTCTTTCAGCTCGCGGATAGCCGCTTCTACCTGTCCGCTGGTGTGCAGGCTGTTTTCGCTAAACCAGACATCGAACACCACTCCGAAGTCCGCAAGGTCCTGCTCTTGCTGGCGTTTCATCGCCTCCTCGGCGTAGGCGCGGAAGCGTTCTAATACCGCCTCTTCGTCGCCCTCTGCCAGATGCGCCCCTTCCTTCTCCAGCAGTTCCCGCGCGATGTCTATGAGATACTCGCCCGCATATCCGTCTTCGGGCAGTTCGATATCCTCACCCAGCAGCTGCCGATAGCGCACCACCAGCGAGCGGGCAAAATGTCGCATCTGCAGAGAGTTGGTTGCATCGTTCACGTAGAACTCGCGGGTGACCTGATAGCCCACCGCTTCGAGCAGGTTCGAAAGCACGTCACCAATCGCCCCTCCGCGCCCGTGCGCGACGGTAATGGGACCGTTCGGGTTCGCGCTGACGAACTCCACGTTCACCCGCTTGCCCTCCCCGATGCTCCATCTGCCGTACGCCTCACCCTGCTGCTGGATGTCGCGCAGCACGTCGTGCAGCCAGTGGGGATGTAGCGTGAAGTTGATGAAGCCGTTACCCGCCACCTCCACCTTAGATACCAGGCGGTCTTCAGGCAGGTGTTTGACGATGGTGTCGGCAATCTCGCGGGGCGGACGCTTCAGATCGCGCGTGAGTAGCATCGCCACATTGGTGGCAAAGTCACCGAACTCTTTCACCCGAGGCGGCTCCACCGCGATTTCAGGCGCCTGGGTGAATGGTAGCTCGCCTGCCTCTTTCGCTCGCTGCAAAGCCTGCTGTATCAGTCCAACTATCCGTTCCTTTGCCACGATGCGATACCTCTTCTACCTCTTTTTGCTGGATGCCTGCATGTTACCACAAACTCTGGCTCGACCCAAAACCGCTATGCGGGGGTCAGTTCGACTCCGTAGGCGTATTCATCTACCGTACGCACGATGAAATCGTCGCCGCGACGCAGCGCCTCCAGCGCTTTCAGCAGGGCGCGGGCGGTGTCCAGCGAAGTCAAGCAGGGGATACCCTGTTCCACGCTGGCGCGGCGGATGATTTGCCCCTCTCGCTCGATCTGTCGGTCGCGGGTCAGTGTGTTGATGAGAAGGTCTATCTTGCGCCCGCGGATGAGCTGCAACAGGTTCGGTGTGCCGTCTTCGCTGATTTTGAAAACGGGCGTCGCTTCCAGTCCGTGCTCCCGCAGGAAGCTTGCCGTGCCCCGCGTCGCATAAACCTGAAAGCCCAGCGCGATGAACTCCTCCACGATGGGCAGCGCCTCCCGCTTGTCGGGGTCAGCGATGGTCACCAGCAGGTTGCCCTTTGGCGGGCACTGGATACCTGCTGCCACCATTGCCTTGTACAGCGCGCGCGAGTAGTCGGTATCCACGCCCATGACTTCGCCCGTGGACTTCATCTCCGGTCCCAGAATAGGGTCCACCTGCGTCAGTTTCAGGAAGGAGAACACGGGCGCCTTGACGGCGATGAGTGGCGTCGGCTCTGCCAGACCCGACTGGTATCCCAGTTCGCGCAGGCTCTGTCCCATCGCCATGCGTGTTGCAAGGCTCACCATCGGGATATTGGTTATCTTCGACAGATAAGGCACGGTGCGGCTCGCTCGCGGGTTCGCCTCCAGCACATACGCGGTCTCATCTGCAACGACGAACTGGATGTTCATGATACCCCGCACGTTCAGCGCACGCGCCAGAGCAATCGCCGTGTCCACAATCTGTTGCTGCACGTGGCGCGACAGGGTTTGCGGAGGATATACCGCCATGCTATCTCCAGAGTGCACGCCCGCCCGCTCGATATGCTCCATGATTCCGGGCACAAGGCAGTCCACGCCGTCCGCGATGACGTCTACCTCTGCCTCTTTGCCCACGATATACTTGTCCACCAGAATGGGCGCTTTAGGGGAGACGTCCACCGCGTAGCGCATGTAGTCGCGCAGCTCTGGTTCATTGTATACAATCTCCATCGCGCGCCCGCCCAGCACAAAGGAGGGACGCACCAGAACGGGATAACCTATCTCGTCTGCCACCTGTATCGCCTGTTCCACCGACACCACGGCGCGTCCGGGCGGCTTGGGAATGCCCAGCTGGCGCAGAATGCGCTCGAACTTATCGCGGTCCTCGGCGATGTCGATGGACTCTGCCGAAGTGCCAAATATCTTGACACCTGCGCGGTGCAGAGGCAACGCCAGATTGATTGCCGTCTGCCCACCAAACTGCACGATGACGCCGTCCGCCTGCTCGCGCTCGAGCACGTTCAGCACGTCTTCCAGCGTCAGCGGTTCGAAATACAGGCTGTCTGAGGTGTCGAAGTCGGTGGAGACGGTTTCGGGATTGTTATTGATAACAACTGCACGGTATCCTGCTTCCTGTAACGCCCATACGCAGTGCACCGTGCAGTAATCGAACTCGATACCCTGTCCTATCCGAATCGGTCCTGACCCGATGACGGCAACCGTGCCCTTGGTGGTATGGTTCATGCGCTTCCTCCGTGCATGTTCACTGTATTATAACGGAAAGAAGGCGCGAATGTCAAAGCGGGGGCTTATATGCTCTTGCCCATAGCCTGTGCGATGGCGCGCACCTCCACCATCAGCTGCCGGAAGTTGTCGAAGGTCAACGATTGTGCGCCGTCTTTCAATGCCTGTTCAGGATGGGGATGCACCTCGATAATCAGCCCGTCCGCCCCAGCCGCAATCGCCGCACGGCTCATAGCCGTCACCAGTTGCCACTTGCCCGTGCCCTGGCTGGGGTCAACTATCACCGGCAGGTGCGATTCTTGCTTAGCCACTGCCACCGCCGACAGGTCAAGTGTGTTTCTGGTGGCGGTCTCGAAGGTGCGGATACCTCGCTCACACAGCACCACGTTCTCGTTTCCGCCCTTCATGATGTATTCTGCCGCCATCAGCCACTCGTCAATCCGCGCCCACATGCCTCGCTTCAGCAACACGGGATGGCGCGTCTTGCCCACCTCGCGCAGCAAGTCGTAGTTCTGCATGTTGCGCGTGCCGATTTGCAGCATGTCCGCATACCGGCACACCAGCTCCACATTGCGCGGGTCCATCACCTCGGTAACCACCGGCAAGCCGGTCTCCTTGCGCGCCTCCGCGAGTATCTTCAGCCCTTCCACACCCAGCCCCTGGAACGAGTAGGGCGATGTACTGGGTTTATAAGCACCGCCGCGCAGCATGTGCGCCCCTGCCTCCTTCACCGCGCGAGCGGTGGAAAGCGTTTGCTCAGGCGTCTCCACCGTGCAGGGGCCTGCCATGATACACACCTGGTCCCCCCCGATGGGAACCGTATCGGCTACCGTCACCACTGAACCTTCCGGGCGGTAAGGTCTCGCCGCCAGCTTATAAGGCGCGAGAATCGTGATGACGCGCTCGACAAACGGTAGCGCCTCAAACTGCTCCACATAGCCTGGCTTTTCCTCTTCAGGCACACCGACAGCCCCGATCACCGTCTTCGCCACGCCGTAGATGGGATGTGCCTGATAACCCCCTTCCTCCAGCTTGGAGGTAATGATGGCAATCTGTTCTGGGGTAGCGCTTTTGTCCAGAACGATAATCATGCTTGCAGAACCTCCTCCAGTGCACTGATAAAGCGTTCATTGTCTTCGGGCTTGCCCGTGGTGATGCGCAGGTACGTGGGCAAGCCGAAAATGTGTCCCGTGCGGACGATGACCCCTTTGCGCAGCAGCTGGTCAAAGACCGGTTTGCTATCCCTGGCAAGGTCCACCATCACGCAGTTCGCCTCACTGCGCACATAGCGCAAGCCCAAGCGTTCGAAGTGGCGGTAAAAGTACTCCAGCCCGTGCCTGTTTAACTCCACCGCCCTGCGAAGATGTTCGTGGTCCTGCAACGCTGCCAGCGCGGCGGCTTGCGCCACACTATTGACGTTAAACGGCTCGCGCACGCGGTTCATGGCGTCGATAATCTCCGGTCGGGCAATCGCATAGCCCACACGCAATCCTGCCAGCGCGTACGCCTTCGAGAAGGTACGTAGCACAATGACGTTGCGACCTTCGCGAACATAGCGCAGGGTGTCCGGGTAGTCGGCACGCGAAACGTACTCCTGATATGCCTGATCCCACACTACCACGACATGCTCCGGCAGGGCGTTCATGAACGCCTCCACCTCCTCGGCGGTCACGATGGTACCCGTCGGATTGTTGGGGTTGGCGATAAAGATGAGCTTGGTACGGTCGTTCACGCGCTCCAGAATAGCAGGCAGGTCGAAACGATGCTCTCGCAAGGGCACAAGGTGCAAAGGCGCGTTGTTGAGCTGCGCCGCCGCCTCATACCGCACAAACGAAGGGTGGCCCGTAATCACCTCATCGCCGGGCATCAGAAAGGTCAAGCCGATAAAGTGTATCAGTTCGTCCGAGCCGTTGCCGAACAGCAGGCACTCCGCTGGCACTTTCACATGCTTCGCTACCGCCTGCCGCAGTTCGAAGCAGCTGCCATCGGGATACAGGTTGACCGACTGCATCGCCTGCATCGCTGCCTCAATCGCGCGCGGCGAGGGACCCAGCGGGTTTTCGTTGGACGCCAGTTTGACTACATCCGTCAACCCTAGCTCGCGCTTGACCTCATCAATGGGCTTGCCGGGGCTATAAGGCTCCAGCTGCAACACATTCGGGCGTATCAAGGGCATATTCATCGCACGGTTCCTCTTCTAACAGCGTTTGTGTCCTTCAGTCTGGAACGCTCGCTTGACTGCAGGTTATCGGGATGCACCCCCTCCGGTTCCAACAGTAACATACAAAGGCGAACACAGGCAGGACACCACATGCGGTAGCGCCCTGCCCGATTTTGCGCGATACCCAAGCCTGCGTCTACCCGGGGGTGCCTTCCACGTCGCCAACATGCACCTCGACGGCAGCGCGCTCCTCCACACGGTCGATGCGCCCGTCGCGAATCCACACGATGCGGTCAGAAACGTCCACCATCTTGAGGTCATGCGTCGCGGAGATGATGGTCACTCCCTGCTCTTTGTTCAACTGGCGCAGCAGCTCGATAATCTCTTTACCTGTGCGCAGGTCCAGGTTACCTGTTGGTTCGTCCGCCAGAATGATTTGCGGGTTGTTTGCCAGCGCACGGGCAATTGCCACACGTTGCTGCTGACCGCCGGAAAGCTCGCTGGGTTTGTGGTGCAGACGCTCGCCCAGTCCCACCAGCTTCAGCAGTTCGATACCCCGATCAATCGCTTCATCGGTGGACAGACCACCGAAAATCATCGGCAGCATCACGTTCTCCAGCGCGGTCATCACCGGAATGAGGTTAAACGTCTGGAAGATGTAGCCGATGGTGCGACAGCGCAGGAACGCCAGTTCCTGAGCATCCAGCTGCGCCATGTCCACGTCGTTGATGAACACCGAACCGCTGGTGGGCTTGTCCAGTCCACCAATCATGTTGAACAGCGTGGACTTGCCGGAGCCAGAGGGACCCATGATAGAGAGATACTCCCCCCGAACGATGTCCAGCGTGACACCGTTCAGCGCACGCACCACCTGCGTGCCCATCAGATACTCTTTCACCACATCTTTGCACCGCACGATATACTCGGTGCTGGTGGCAGTGGTCTGATTCGTCTGTGGCTGAACCGCCATAGATGCACCCCCTTGTTAGACTTCCACGCGCAGTGCAGCAGCCGCAGGCATCCGCGCCGCCACCTGCGCAGGAATAATAGTGGCAATCACTGACAACAGTGTGCCGATGACTATGGATAGGAGAAGATACAGAAACACCTCCCCCGGAGAAATCCAGCCGAAAACCTTAAAGCCCTCGCCGAACAGCTTGACGAGCACCACCGCAAAAACCCCAAGGAACCATCCAATAATCGAGGCGATGAAGCCCACCAGCGCCGACTCGATAAAGAACAGCTCCACGATGAAGATATCATAAGCTCCCAGACACTTCATCGTGCCGATTTCCTTATATCGCTCGGTGACGGACATCAACATGGCGTTGGTGATACCCACCAGACAGACCAGCAGGCTCATAATGACCAGCCACGTCATGCGGTACTTTTCGGTAGGGTCGGTAACCGCCCCCGAGTTGCGCTGAATCATCATCGCTGTCAACACGGAGACCAAGAATGCGATGCCTAACACAGTGCCAGCGGCGGTAATCACCGAGCGCCAGAAGCGGATACGCACGCTTTGCATACTGATGTGGAACGCCACCCGAAGCGGCAGCTGCAGGCGTTCTACCTCACGTCCGTCTTTCCTCATACCTTCTTCTTTCCTCCCCGTTTGAAAGCCACCAGTCTGCGGTCTGCTAACATCTTCAAAAACATGCTCACCGAAGCTTCCACCTCGCGACGGCTCATGCGTGTGCGTTTGCACATCTGTTGCACAATGGACTCCACTGTATGCTCGCCGTCACACAGATCCCACACGGCAGCTCCTACCTCGTCCAGCTGAATATGACGCACCGGTGGCAGCCGAAACGCCAGTATCGCCCACCGTATCAGCAGGCTACGCTGTTCGACCGGCACCTTCAGCAATAACTCCCCTTCCTCCGTACGCTCCCATTCCAGTAGCGGATTGCGCACCGGAATGGCAGTTAGTGCCTCCTGCCGGGATAAAACCGGTTTCGGCTTCACCGCCGGGATGAATTTGCCGACAAAATCGCGCAGTCCCATTTGACCTGCTATTCGCTCAGTATCTGCCCGTCGTCATGCTGAGCACAGAAACATGCGCCCTTTGTTATGCCGAACGCAGTGAGGCATCTCCGAGATTCTTCGCTCCGCTCAGAATGACAAAGAATCTCCCGTGAACGCTCAATGGCACTGCACACTCGCGACAATCTGTTCCAGCAGCTCCTGCGTGCCCCGTTCCACACGCACCGAGTAAATACGGTTGCTCGGCTCGCAGTGCCACACTGCACCGTGAATCTCCTGCGGTCGGCGCAGGATGAACCGCTCGACCTTGCGGCGCAACCAAATCGTCGGCGAGCGGCGAAGCCCTGTCAGATGCACTGCAGGGTGTCCCTCCACTTCGCCCTGCGTGGGCTGCGCCCGGATGCGCCTCCACTCCGTCGCCTGCAGTGCCCACTCATCCAGCGTCCAGCGTTTCAAGGTCACATCCGCCAGTCCCCACCGTTCCACGCTGACTTCTGTGTAGCGGTTACGGAACTGCAACATCAGGTAGCCTGACATCACCTGCGACTTCACCAGCGCAAATCGCTCAGGCAACCGCACCACCAGTCCCAGCAGTGCCCATGTCCACCAGCCGTCTTCGGAGTGGTCCTGCAAGGTGTCCAGCAACTGGTTTGCGACGTTGACCACCGCATCGTCCTTGTCGCCGCTCACCTGCGCGATCACCACTCGACGGCAGTAGGGACACTGCCGGATGAAACCTCGCACTTTTCGGTCGGCGCGATAGTTAAACTCCAGCGCGCCTTCCCACTCTTCCGATGGCTTGATGCGTCCGGTAAAGGGAACTTTGCGCTTCTTCGCCTGACGCTCTACCAGATTCAGGTAGTCGTCCAGCCGTTTGCGCACGTTTACTGCCTTTTTCGCCTGCGCCCAGCGCACCTCTGCAACCAGAGTGCCCGGCGAATCGATGCGCAAATATCCCTCCTTTGCATCGCCCTGAAATCCGGTTACGCTCCAATCGGGAGGTACCCGCAGGCTGACCCCTTGCCACCCCACTATCTGCTCCGGTGCCAGCCCGTGTTTCACGCTATGCTCAGTCCTCGCCCTTACGACTGCTGTTCGGTACTTTTCTCGGTCTTCACCGGTGCGGAATGCGCCGGTTCGTCGTCCAGCACTTCGGAGGTGGCTTTCTTGAACTCGCGCAGGCTCTCGCCTACCGAGCGTGCCAGCTCCGGCAGTCGGCGCGCTCCGAACAGCACGACGATGATGACGATAATCGGTAACGCTTCCTGCCAGCCGAAATACATCTGAATTACCTCACGCATCGAAACTCCTCCACAGCACTTCTGTGCCCTACCTTTATTCTATCATAATCAGTAGGGCAAATACGATACCGACCTTCCGATGATAGCCAGCGCGATCGCTGCCATACCGATAAGCCCCATGCCGCACGAGAAACCCGCCAGCAGTACCGGCGCCCACATGCGCCACTGATCCTTGCCGAAGCGGCGGGCGAAATAGCGATGCCCTAAAATCGTGCCTAACAGCATGGGTATAGTGTTGTGCGGCAGCGCACCAATGCCACCGACAAAGCCGTAGTAGAACAGTAACGGTAGCTTGAGCGCCGAAAACAGACCGAACAGCGCGAGACCACCCGCGAAACCGCCGACAATGTAGTCTGTGCGCAACGCTCGCAGCAGCCACTGTCCTGTATCGCTTCCCTTCAGGTTAATCTGCTGCCAGAGTGCGTTCATCTGCGCATGGAGCGGCCAGAACTTCTGCGCATACGGATACTGCGCGGAGGGTATCTGGCTGGTATGCCAGAAGAACGCCCAGAACAGGAAGCTTGCCAGAAGCACCACCGGCAGCATGAACGCCTCCGCATACAGGATGCTGGTGAAGCGCGTTCCTGTCAGTTCCACCTCGCGGAACCGCTGCGCCGCCCAGCCATGGTCTGCCAGCGGCATCGGTGCATACCAGATGTCCACCCTGTCGTACCCGGTCTTCAGGATGGTAGCTTCGCGCAGGTAGGGGAAGCTTACGCCCTGCCCCGTCAACGCGATCATTCGCGCCGAGATGTAGGAGTTAATTGGCGTCCACACCAGCCCGAAGAAGATGAATATCCACAGCGGGAAGCCCGGCACCAGCTGGTGGGCGATGACAATCACGCCAATCGTGGCGAGCAGCCACGCTCCGATGGCGAGGTACACTGTGTTGGCTTTGTCGCCGCGCCCAGCGGGTATCTGTGAGAAACTGCCCCGATTGGCAATTAACTGCTTGCGCAAAATCAGCACGCGCACCACGGCGACAATACCGATGAACGCCACCGCTAGCTGCACGCCGATGCCCACGCTGAGCCAGAAGTTCATGTTCACCGTGAGCGAGGTCTGGATGGTACTCATGCCCGGGTACCAGTCCGGCAACAGTCCCATCCGCTGCAGGATGGGGTTGGCGAAAATCTGACACAAGATGCTGGCGGTCGCGCTGCCGATAACGATGGGGGCTGGGATGACGAAACCGACCAGCACCAGACCCAGGTCGCCAGACAAACCGGTCAAAGCCGCGGGCAGGATATGCTCGGTGTTGGGCACCAGGTCAAAGAAGGGTATCGGGATGAGCATGAAGGCTCTACCGAATAGCACGCTGGTGAAGATGGGTATCGCCAGATAGAAGAAGCCGTACACCAGCCCGATGACCGCGCCGGTGGAGAACACGCGCCATCGCCATGACTCCTCTTTGCGCCCTGCTTCCGCCAGAGCGGTTGCACCCGAGGCAGCGACCGGCGCCATTGGGAAGGGCAAGCGCTCCACGTCGTTGGTGATGCGGAACAAGGCGTAACCCAGTCCCATCCACATCATGCGCCCGAAGATTTCGTTGGTAATCAGCAGCACAATCGGAATGAGCCAGTCGCGGTGGAAGAAGCTACGGTGCAAAATCGCCAGACTATCCGGACGAGGCACCGCCCATGTGGGAATCTGGTCGGCTATCGGCGTCGCGGGAGGCGACTGGATGAAATACTGGTTCCATATCAGCCAGCCAAACGGTCCGCCGGAGAGGCCAATACCACCGGACATCAACACTGTCAGTGAAGATGCCACGTAAAACAGGATGTAAATCTCCTGCTTCTTCAGTGGCGCGAACGAACGGCGAGCCACCTCAGCGAATAACACGATGGTCACCCATTGCGCCGCGGGACCCAGCCCCTGCCCGGCAACCAGCCCAAGATACAACGCGCCGGGCAACATGATGAAGGCGATAAACAGGGTACCAATCGCCGTGCGGACAGTAAACCCCTCTTCGAAACGTTGCCCCGCCTCTACAGATTGTGTCTCCGCCGTTTCACGCGCTAAGGCGATTTCATCCCGAATTGCCAACGGTTTGAACCCTCCTTCGACCGATTTTGAACGACATCCACTCGTTACAGCACAGCCTCATGTTTTTCAAACAATGCCCATCCCAAAGACTGCCCTTTCCCCTCTCGCGAAGCTACGGGAGAGGAGCTGGGGGTGAGGGCAACCTCAAGGACTCATCCCGAGATCCACTCCACTATCCGCAACATGAATCCCACTCCGACCACGCCGATAAACGCCCACGCACTCACCATACGCCACCGCTGCGTCTGCAGGGCTAACGGCATCACCAGATGCGTCCACAACAACGTCACCAGCGTTAGCCAGAAAGGTATCACCAGCGGGTGATACGCCATCGCTTTTGCCCATTCCCCGTGTGCGAGCGCACAGGTAGCGCGCGTCATTCCGCAGGTCGGACAGGGCTTACCCGTCACCATCCGAAAGGTACACAGCACGGGCGTGTGCTCCACATACGGCTTCAGAAAATAAGCCGCCGTCCAGATGATCCCCAGCACCGTCGCCAGGAGCCACGCTTGCCGCATCTTTAAATCCTTCAACAGTCACCGCAGTGCCGTCATCGAACTGAAAGCTGCCAGCCATGCCAGCATGCCCAACACCCAAATCGCCAGCGATACAATGCCCAGGATATATCCTGCCTGTGCTAAACCGCGCCCTTCCACAGGAGCCAACCCCTGATCGATGCTGTTCATCTCCTGCTTGCCGATAATCATCGCCGGGATACCCAGCAACCCACAGCACAGCAAGCCGAGTATCCCCAGCACCAGCGCGGTCGTCGCCCTGCTGCTCGGTCCCCCGCCGGCCATTGGTGGAGGTTGCCGGTAACTATCGCCGGGTGGGACGGTCTGGCTCGGGAACAGATGGCTCAGCTCCGGTAGCAGGCTCGCCCGTATTTGCGTGCCCGTGAATTCGTCTTCCAGCGTGGTATTGGGCGCGATACGCCCCTCCCTCACCCACTGCTGCAGGGTGGGTATGTCCGCCGGACCGTAGCGATTGCCGTCCTGTGCAATCACGTAGTATCCCAACTCGGTTCCCTCCGCGAGCGCATGTCCTCCTTACAGCCTAAGCACCTGTTGCCGGTTGTGTGCTGGGCACGCCCGCCGCCTGTCGCCCATCGGTCTTCTGCAGGTAGCGTTCGCGCTCCTCCTGGCGCAGCGTCCGCCAGATGAGGAACTGTTTGCGCAGGGTGTTCAGGAAGCGACGGTTCACGCGCTTCCAGTTGGCGATGTCGCCGCTCAGGCGTGTCAGCGTCAGGTGCAGGTCGTACACATCGGGCATGTCGGTGGGGGTGGCTTCGATCTCCACGTTCTGACTCACACCGAGGTCAAAGGGCGCGACCCATGCCGTACAGGTGATGCGATAGGCGGTGCCGCCGTCGTACTCGTACTCTTCCGCTTTCACGCCCTGCGTCACGAAGTCGCCGATGGAGTACTCCTCATAAGCCTGCAGCCACTCGCTCAGGAACGAGTTCAAGCCAGCCGCCTGCACGCGAGTCACCGAGAAGGGCATCGGGATGCGCCACACGTCGCCTTCCGGCTCGGGCACGCGCCAGGTGCGCTCCAGGGCAGGCGTCGCCACCTCCGACGCTTTGCGGGCGGGGTAGATGGTAGACCCCAGTACCGTTGCCACCACAATCAGCGTGGAGACCACCGCCGCCATCGACGAGAAGTTCAGGTACAGCCCCGGCACGTTCAGCCATACGATAATCTTCGCGCTGAGCTGACCCAGGAAGTAACCCGTCACCGAGCCGAGGATGGCGTACACCATCGCCTCCGCAAGGAACA
The DNA here is from genome assembly GCA_023511455.1 of Bacillota bacterium. Lineage (NCBI taxonomy): Bacteria > Bacillati > Bacillota > Bacillota bacterium. Next base: position 53,671 of record JAIMBJ010000013.1, on the reverse strand, counting down.
GCAAACCGATGTGCGTGGGCGATAACCCCAGCGATGAGAAAATATGTATCTCCTTCACGCGCTCGTATACGCTGCTCAGCATGGTCTGCAACACGATAAGCGCAGCAATCAGTACCGGGATAACGACGAACTCGATACCCCGTCCTGACGTCGCCGCGAGCGTGGAGTATCGCCACGTCCTGTCGCCCTGACCCGCGTAGATATTCAAGCCCAGGCGCGGCATCAGCTTATCCAGAACCACTCGCACCTCGTCAGGCGTTGCGAAGGAGATAGCGATGCTGCGGATTTCGCCACCGATGTTCATCAGCGTCTTGTACGGGATGTAGAAACAGGCGTCGGGTTCGAGGTGGACGTACTCGCGGAATCCTGCCTCGCCTGCGCCCGCTCCCTGTCGCTGCATCTTCTGCATCAGGATGAAGTCTACCGGTGTCAGCGGCTCGCGGTCGAGGTCGGTAATCTGCTTGAACTTCTGGCTATCCAGAATGCCAATGACCGTATAGTCCACGCCGCTGAAGTTGACCTTCGCTTTACCCACGTCCGCCGGCTCGATGCGCAGTTGCTGGGCAATCGCCGTGGGCACGATAGCCACGTAGCGGTCGCCCTCCCGGAACCAGCGTCCCGCCACCAGGGCTTTCTGAGGTTGCGTGACCTCTGCCTCGGCAGGCGATAAACCCACCGCCGCCTTGGCGTCGTACTGGCGGTCGCCTCGTCGCAGGGTAAGGAACGACTGTTCGCCGAACGCCGCGCCAAAGAACCACGAGCGGGGAGCCACCGCCCTGTCACGGAACTCATCCTGCAGCAGTCGGTACGCAGGCTCCTGCAGAGGCTCCCACAGCGCGGTGCGAATCATGATACCGTTATACAGGGGCGTGCCTGGTGCAGGAACCTTGTTGAAGCGCAACACGTTCACGATAGAGGTGAACGACAGCACAATGAACGTGAGCAAAACCAGTGTGATGCTGGTGAGCAGGGTGCGCGCCTTGCGCCGGCGCATGTTGGACACACCCAGATTGAACGCGGCAAAGGCCACACTCACCCGTCCGATGTCCGCACGGTGGATGCCGCTAATCTGCCGGTTGAGCTGCTTGAGCTGCTCCTCGAACTTGCCCGCGACCATGAAGGTAACCAGCAGCGACAGCGCCAGCATGATGAACGCCAGCAGCACCACAAACAGGTTGCTCACCAGCTGGAACGCCGGGTGTATCTGGCTGAAAGCGAAGAACACCAGCAGGAAGATGATGAATGCAGCCAACAGCTGGCGTTTCAGGTCGCTGAAGCCGAACAGCAACCGCTCCATAAAGTAGGCGAAGGGCATCAGCAGGAACATATAGAAGATGACACCGCGCACCACGTCGTTGGCGGTTGCCTGCACGTCGGGATAGGCACGCGCTTCGTAGCCCCATGCCGCACGGGCGTAAGAGTCGAAGGTGGCGTAATCTCTGCGCTCCAGCGCGGCGCGGGCTTTGTCCAGATGCTCTTTCGCCAGCCCGTGCAGCTGCTCCAGTCCTTCGTTAATGATGCGGAACTGGCGCAGGCGGCTCATCCGCCACTCATCCAGGTTCCACATGTCTTCCGCCACCCGCAGGGCGGTGTTGGCGATGGTGCCGCCGCGCGCAATCAGGTCGCGTTCGGTCAGCTCCCGCTCCGAGAAGGTGCGCACCACAAATCCCTGCGCCTCCTCTGCGCTGCCTGCCACCAGATACCCCTCACCCTCCGGCTTCTGAGGCGTGGAGTTAATCAGCAGGAAGCGCGTGGCTCCAGGGCCCACGCCCATCATAATCTTGATGCGCGAACCGGGCTGTGCGAACACCACTGCCACATCCTCCACATAGGAGGTCAACGAGTAGTCCTGCACGGTCGCCAGTGTGTAGCCGTACATGCGCGGCTGTCCGTTCGTCTCGCCGTCCAGCACCTCCATCGTGGTCAGCGCACGCAGTGCCTGCTGGTCTACCAGGTCATAGATAGACGTCGGCACACAGCGGAAGACGACGATGCGGGTGGTCTTGCGCCCGGTGGACATGGTGAAATCTATGGCATACTCCGAGGCACCCGTAACGCCCAGGTCCGGCGCGAACTCAATCTCGCCGGTTTGCTCGTTCAGGCGGTAGGCGGCGATGCTGGTCATCCGGTTCCAGCCATAGGCAGTGATGGGCGGGATGCCGGGGAAGCGGAAGTAAGCATCGTCGCCCACCTTCTGGATCATGTTGCCGCGCACGCCCATGAAGGTCTTGGTGGCATGACGCACTACCGCCAGCGACCCAGGCACTGGCTGGTTGGGGATGAAGCTCTTGCGCGGGTCAAACAGCACCACCTGTCCGTCCAGCGTGCCGAATCCACCCTGCAAACCCATCGTCTGGAAGTTGCCGGGTTCGGAGATGGGGAAGCGCGGCACGTTCAGCTCGCCGGGCGCGTTGGTGTCGTTCAGGATATGATACAGCAGACAGGCAATCAGCTTCGTCTGGCGAGTGACGTTAGCTATGTTGACCTTTTCCGGCGTATCAAACGGTGTATCCACCAGCGCGCGCGAGTCGTCGGTAGTACAGAAGGTCATGCCGTTCGCGCCGGATAGCGTCACCACCTCCGCGTCGAAGGCGAACTTGCCGGGCAGGTAGTTGCGCCAGTTCTTGCCCTCCACCGGGTTGACCCCGTCGGCAAACGCCTTTCTATGGTCGAAGCCCAGCACGTAGCCCACCTTCTCGGCGTTTTCGCGGCAGATGCGCGCGGTATCCGAAAAGCGGTTCTGCACGTCCTCGCGCATATCGTAGAAGTAGCCTTTATAGAACAGACCCACCTGCCGCGACTTGCTGGAGAGGTCCAGCGACAGGAACAGGTAGATGTCCAGCAGCTTCTTCTGCTTTGGCTTGATACCGATGGTGCTGATGAGCGAGTTGACCAGCCGCTGCCCGACGTTGGGGCGTTCCAGCTCGAACATGTGCCGGTCCATCCACTCCCGCACGCCCTGCAGGGAGAGGAAGTGCGCGCTGGTGGCGAGGAACATGATGGTGCGCTTGGGCGGATTGGCTTTGTAGGCGCGCGCGACCTCCAGCAGTCCGGCAAGTCCACACGCGCTCTCCGCACCCGGAGCGAGTGCGGGCACGGCGGACATCGCATCATAGTAGGCGGAGATGACGATAATCTGGTTCTTAAACTTCGGGTCGGAGCCCTCTATCCAGCCGATGATGTTGCGGGTGGTGCGTCGCTCCCAGGGCATGTTGCAGAAGAGCGTGCCTTTCACCTCGCGCTGCTCGGCAGTGAGCGCAAGCAGAGGCGCGGCGTCGCTCTTGCGGATGTAAAAGCGCGGCACGGTGACCGGAATGCCGATGAACTTGGACTCCGCCTCGCCGCGCATGGTGGCGTTCGGTTCGATGAAGATGACTGCCTTCGCTCCAAGGCGCGGCGCGTTCAGCCAGTCGGTACCGCAGTTGAAGTCGACCAGCACGATGCTGCCTTCCACGTTCTTTCCGCTGAAGTTGGGCAGTTTGCCGTCGCGCGCGTAGATGACGGGACCCGTGATGCCTTCTGGTGGCAGCTGCGAGGTTCGCACCAAATTGGGCCACATTGCGTACAGCGGAAACTCACGGTTGCCCACGCGCAGTTTCGCGCCCTTGTCTACGGGAACGGTAACTGCGAACTCCTCCGTGGTCACCCGCTGCAGTCCAATCTGGCGGAACTGCTCCTCAATCCAATTCGCCGCCGCTTCCGAGCCCGGGTATCCTGCCACACGGGATGGATACGAGGAGAGCTGATATACCGTCTGGCGGATGCGCTGTGAGGACACGGCTCCAGCCAGTCGTTTGTACGCTTCCGCAACCTCCGGATCCACCTTCGGCTGGCTCCACGCCGCCGTCCCGAAAACCTCCAGCCAGATCAGGGCGAAACATGCCCACAGGAAACGCACCTTCATGTTTACCACCTTCTTCGGCGTTTGGCTTTACCTTATGATAACATAACCACGCGTGCCTGTGAAGAGGGGTACCTCTTCCTTAAAGGTGTGTTTAGGCAAAGAGTCACCGGTTTCCTGCAGGGATGCGCAAGGGTTTTGAAGAAACAATGCTCCCACCATCGACGTAGTGGGTTGCGCGCGCGTCTCTTTCACACAATATAGATGTACTCTTGCAGGTGGCTTCCTTGAAACACAGACCAGAGCCTCCGGCTGCCGACGCTGGCTGAACTGGGGCAGTATCTTGCGCTTCCTTGCCCCCTTTGATATGATTAGCGTGGTGAGCATAATGTTCAAAGCGACTCAGGAATGGGTAAAACAAGCAGAGTATGATATAGACACTGCTGAGCAGATGTTGGTCGCGGGCAGGTATTTGTACGTCGTATTTTTCTGTCACCTCGCCATTGAGAAGATGCTGAAGGCGGCTGTTACCGAGCGCACTGCGCAACCCCCACCTCGTACGCATAATCTTATTCTTCTGGCTCAGCTTGCCCAGCTGCCGGTACCTCAGGAACACACAGAGTTTATCGGCAAGATAGGCGACGCCAGCATTGTCACGAGATACCCGCAGGATTTGTCCCAGGCACTCACTGAATACACGGAGCCGATAGCTCGCCTGTACCTGCAGCACAGCAAGGAGGTTCTACGATGGATCAAAGAGCAGCTTCCATAGAATCCATTGTGCAGCGCTACTGCGAGCAGTTGAGGATACTGGGCGTGCATCCGCAGAAGGTCATCCTTTTCGGCTCCCGTGCTCGGGGGGAGGGTGACAACTACAGTGACATCGACCTGCTGGTGGTCTCCTCCGACTTCAAGGGGATGGGGCTTCGCGCCCGTTTGGAGACATTAGGGATTGCCGCCGCCCGCGTTTGGGAACCGATAGAAGCCATCGCCGCCTCTCCCGAAGACCTGCAGCAGGTGGAACCTGCGGACTTCCTTTCAGAAGTGCTCCGCACGGGGAAGGTGGTCTGGGAAGAGAGATAGCCGCCGCGCCGTCTATTTGCGCTCGTTCGCCACTTCCCACCGCTCCTCTTCCGGCAGTCGTATCCATCTCACGTGCCCGTCTGCCAAGGAGATAACCGCGCCGCCCACGTGGCGTTTGGCAAGCAGCTCCTGCCCCATAGCCAGCATCATCCCCCCAGCCGCCAGCACAATCGCTATCTCGGCGAGGACCTTCGCAAATCGCTTTATCATCGCCCCCCCGGCTCACGGCAACAGGCGCGTGACGGTACCCCGCCCCCACGCCTCGAGCCGACGGAAGCCCTCGGCATACATCACGCCTGCGCTCAGCCCGCGAAACCGTCCCATCACGCGGATGAAATCGGTGATGTCGATGTTGTCATGCTCCCGCAGCCACTTCACCTGGCTCTGGTGGCACTCCATCATCTGTATCTTCTGCTCGATGACGGGCGTGATGTCCACGTATTCGGTGGGGATAAACTCCGCCCCCGCCAGGCTGTCCATGTAGTAGATGACTGGCAGGCGCGGCGTGGGCGGGCTTTCGGTCTCCACATGCGGCAGCGTGGCGATGAAGGTGCTGACGAACACCAACTCCGACACCACGCGATGGTCCATGTGATAGTCCGTCGGGTTGTGGGTGATGACCACATCGGGTCTTGCCTTGCGCACCATCTCGATGAACGCCATGCGTGTAGCGTGGTCGTGGTAGATGAACTCATCAGGGATGTCCATCCAGATAAGCTCCGCCCCGCACAGGTCGGCGGAAGCCTTTGCCTCCTGATGACGGATTTGGCGCAGTTCGTCGGGCTTCAGCACGAAGTGCCCCTGCTCGCCGTTGGTGGCGACGCAGATGACCACCTCTTGCCCCTGCTGCCGATAGCGCAGGAGGGTGCCCGCGCACAGGATTTCGATATCGTCGGGATGTGCGCCCACCGCTAAAACGCGCATCTAAACCATCCTCCCTTGTAGCAGAAAACCCAGAACCGATGCATCTTTACCCCTTATGCCGCATCACACCGCCGACGCCTCGTAACGCACCTTCACCGGCTTACCCGTCGCCGCCGATTCGTCGATGGCGTAGATGACCTCATGCGTCTTCGCGGCGTCAAACAGGCTGACGTGGCTCTCCACGTTGTTGCGCACGCAGTCCACGAAGTGGTCGATCTCGCCGTGGAAGGGGTGGTGCGTCACATCGCCGCTGTCGGGACGGATGGTGGGAACCGTAATCCAGTCCGTCTGTCCGGGGAACAGGTCCTTCGCCCAGATGCGGTTGTCGCGCAGGGTTCCCCGCTCGCCCAGCAGGTCGATGTTGAACGCATACGGGCACCGGCAATCCAGAATGGACGACAGTTTGCCAATCGCGCCGCCGCGGAACCGCACCGCCGCCACCACGTTCGTATCGTACTCGTAGTTAGGGTCGGTGTTGTTGGAGTACGCCATCACCTCGTCGATCTCATCCTGCACGAAGTAGCGGATGGCGTCCACCGCGTGGCAACCCGCGCTCAGGAAGGAACTGCGTGCCACGCTCTTCTTGACGTTCCACTCGTACTGGCGGTAGTGCGGGCCAATGTGATGCCAGTAGTCCACCTCCGCGTAGAAGATGCGTCCGATGGCGTTTTGCTCCAGCAGCCGCTTGATGGTCATGAACTGCGGGTTCCAGTGCAACACGAAGCTCACCACTGTCTTCACACCCGCCTGCCGCACTGCTTTGACCATCTCGATCAGCTCCTCGCGGCTGTTGGCGACCGCTTTTTCTATCAGGATATGCTTTCCTGCCTGCGCCGCCAGAATGGTCTCGCGCGGGTGAAGGTTTGGCGGGGTGCAGATGGAGACCAGATGCACGTTCGCGTCTGCCAGCGCCTGCTCGTAGTCAGTGTAAATCTTTGCGTTGACCGCGCCGGTAGTCTCTTTCAACCTTTCCGCGCTCTCGCGGGTGCGGCTGCAGATAGCGACAACCTCCGTGTAGGGATTGCGTTGATAGGCGCGCACGTGTTCGGTGGAGACCCACCCTGCGCCGTGAACCAGCACACCGTATTCCGCCATCGGTTGCCTCCTTCAGCTCATGTGGATTTCCACGTTGTCCGCCACGCCCCCCAGCAGGGTGTAGTCGGTGCGGGCGGTCTGCAGGATGCTGCCGGGTACGTACGTGTTCACGGGACCATGCGCCACCAGCCGCGCGATAAACCTCTGCCACGAGACCCCTCCGCCCAGGTCGCCGTCCAGCCAGAAGCTGCGGTGCTTCGCGCCCAGAATATCTGCCGGACCGATAGTGTTGGCTTTGGGCGGTACCCACGACCAGTCACCGCCAAAGGAGTGCAGGGCGTTCTGCATGATGGTCATCGGGTGCAGTTCCACCAGCCGCGCGCCCGCCTGTTTATACGCCTCCAGGTCATCGCCGAACTCATCGCCGAGATGCGCCTCCCAGAAGGCGATATGTCCGCACCAGCCGATGCCGCCGTAGCACACGTCCGCCCCACCCATGTCGGCAATCATCTTGCTGTAGTCCTTGATGACGTCGGTGGTGGGGAAATGGATTTGTTTCTCCGGTGGGCGCAGCTCGGGATCGATGCGCAGGAAGAAGCTCTCCCACATCGCCCGCTGGAAGGAACCTCCCCAATCGCGCGGGGCGGTGTTGCCGTCCTGGTCGGCGTACTCGTCCATGTTGAAAGTATGCACGTGGTGCATCGGGATGCGCAGGCGGTTAATCATCTCGGCAGCGATGGGGTACTGCGGCATGGGTCCCACGGGAAAGATGCCCACAAACTGCCTGCCCTCGTCCAGCGCCTGCTTGATGCGGGTCACGATGTCGGTGGCGAACGCCGCGTAAAACTCGGCGTGGTCGTCGATGACGCGAATCTTGAAGTCGGGATTCGGGTGTTCAGTGATTCGTTCACGCGGGATAGCGCGCACACGGGCACACACCTCCACATCGCGAAACGGGATGAAGCGTGCCAGGTCATACTTGAACGCCATGATTCTAGCCTCCCTTCGGGTGTTCGATGGATGTTGAGGGATTCGCGGTGATGCACAAGATTCCTGCTTGCGCGGCAACTAGCTCAAGAAGGCTTTGAAGAAGACATCCCACGCGCGATACGCCACATCACCGCAAGACACACCCCCATCAGCCCCCACACCAGCAACACCGACAGCGCAGGATGCTGCGGCGCGATACGGTCGCCAACAAACGCTAAACTCGCCCCTGTCGCCAGTCCCAGCCCGATGAACGATTCATGGAAACCGCCGTGCGTGCCTTTCTCCTCGCTGCCCGCCATCGAGTAGAACAGCGAAGACTGGTATAGCAACCCGATGCTCAGCCCGAAGACGATTTGCGACAGCAGATGCACCGCCAGCGAAGGGGCAAACATCATGCCCGCAAAGCCCAGCATCGCCATGCCGAACGCCGCAAACAGCAGGTTGGGGCGATAGTGCCAGCCGCTCCAGCGACGCAGCAGCTCGAAGGCAAACATGCGCACATAGAACCACAGGCTGAACCAGCTGCTGGCGGTGGCGAAACTGACACCGATACGCTGTGCCACCATCGGATTGTAGGTGACGATGACGTTGATGGCGACGTATGCCATGGGGTTCGCCAGCCAGCCCAGCAGGCGGAAGGCATGGCGTTGCTGCGGCGTCAGCTCCACGCCTTCGGAGTCTACGACGGTATGGTGTTCGTCGGGCACGCTGTCGTAATCGGGCAGCACTTTCCATAACAGGAAGAGATTAAACAGGTAGAGCATGAGCGGCAGAGCAAACATCGCCCGCAACCCGAAGGCGCTCATGAGCGGGGTGGTGATGAAGAACGCAAAGCCGCTCCCTCCCGACCAACCGAGGTTATACATTCCGACCAGGTGCTGAACACGGTGTTGTGGCTCGCCGCGTGTGATGGCAGCTTCAATGGCAGGCCAGACAAACCCCTGAAATGCCGCGACCAGCACGATCGCTGTTACCATGTTCCAGCCCTCCGGGAGGACACAGCCTGCCAGAGAACCAGCAATCAGTCCGACCAGCCCCAGATTCATCGAGGTGCGACAGCCGCGCCGTTCGATGAGCCTGCCCCCCAGCACCGACCCGATTGCCGTGAGAAGACCGATCCCGATCTGCGCCATAGCGATGGTAGCAGGGCTCCATTCCAGCGCTCGCCGGGCGTAGAAGGGTTGACCGTACAGGATCATGGTGGTAGCAATCGATTGCCCGACCTGCACCACCTGCAACTGCCACTTGGGGAGGGTTGTGGTCATTTCCTTGCTCATATCCGGTGGCTGTTTCGCCATCGTTAAGCGGAAAGCCTGCCGGAGGGGCGTTCACACCGCACTTTGGGCACTAACGCCTCAATCTGCTCCCGCGTACAGAAACCCGCTCCGAATACGGCGGCGTTAGCCGCGCCGGCCGCCACCCCCCAGCGAAGCACATCGGGAGCCGACATGCCCTGAATGACCGCATACAACATCGCCCCGAGCATCGAGTCACCAGAGCCGACCGCGCTCACGAACTCTACCTCGGGCGGTTGCGCGAACCACTCTCCCTGTGGGCTGACCCAGATTGCCCCTTGCTTGCCCAGAGTTACCACCACAATCTCAATGCCTTTCTGGCGGAGCCGACGAGCCATCTCCAGCGCATCATCCCACCCTGTCGGCTCAGACCCGAACACAGCAGCGAGTTCCGCGCGATTGGGCTTCACCATCCACGGGATAGCTTCCACTCCGTGTCGGAGCAACGAGCCGCTGCTGTCCAGCACCACTCTGACCCCCGCTCCGCGTCCCATGCGGATGACCCGTGCGTGAAAGTCGTCGGGCACTCCAGGAGGTGCGCTGCCAGACAGGGTGACGTAGTCGAACTGGCGCAACAGCTGCCTCAGCTTTTCTTCCAGTGCCGTGACCTCCTCGGGATGGATTTCGGGTCCAATCTCGTTCAGCTCGGTCTGCGTTCCGTGGATAGGGTCAATGACTGCCAAACACACGCGGCTCTCCCCTTGCGTCCACACGAAGTCGCCAGGGATGCCCTCCTGCTTCAGGCTGTCCAGAATGAACGCGCCGTTGTGTCCGCCGAGGAAGCCAGTCGCCATGACCGGCACGCCCAGCGTGTGCAACACCCGCGCCACGTTGATGCCCTTCCCACCGGCGACCACTCTGCCCGACTCGACGCGGAACACCCGGTCCAGACAAAAACCCTCGACGCGATAAGTCTTGTCTACCGCTGCGTTGAGAGTGACCGTCAATACTGCAGGCTGTCTGCTCATGCCACCTCCATCTCGCGGTACAGCAGCTCTTCCACCACAATGGCTACATCCTCTACGGCGACCTGATGGGGCTGTCTATCGCGGCGCAGGCGCACCTCCACCAACCCCTCCGACGCCGAACGCCCCACCACCACCTGAAGGGGTATGCCGACCAGGTCGGCGTCTTTGAACTTCACTCCGGCGCGTTCATCGCGGTCATCCAGCAGGACATCGATGCCGCGTTCCTCAAGAGACAGCGATATCCTCTCCGCTAACTCGCGATGCGACTCTTCGGAAGGATTCAACAGCAGGATGATGGCGTCCAAAGGCGCGATGCGCGGATGCCACACCATGCCATCGCTATCGTGGTTTGCCTCCACCAGAGCCGCTATCAGGCGCGTGAGGTTCAGTTCGCCCAGGATGACCTGCACCGGTTGCTGCACCCCCTGAGCATCATCATACACCAGCCCATGCTCATCGCGCCACAAACGTACCTCCCCTACAAAAATACCCCGCCTCAGAACCAGCTCGCCACCACAGTGGGCGCACTGGTCGCCAGCGGAAGCGGTTCGCAGGTCCAGCCACGATGGCGTTGCGAAGTCGCGCCCCCAGCAGATGTGGATGCGATGCGCGTCCGCCAGATTCGCTCCCACCACAAAATCCTGCATCTGGCGCACCGCGTGGTCGGCGATCAGTCTTACCCTCTCGAGCCCAACCGGTCCCGCGAAGCCGACAGGAGCATGGCTCACCTCCTCCACCCGCTCCGGCGACATCATCTGCACCTCTTTCGCACCCAACGCCCTTTGCACCTTACGCAGGCTCAGTTCGTGGTCACCCCGCACCAGCGCGGCTACCGCCTTTCCATCCACGTCCAGTAGCAATGTCTTTACCAGTTTGGATGGTGGCACTTGGAGGAACCGGGCAACCTCCTCCACCGTACGCAAGCCGGGCGTGCGGACGATTTCAGCAGGGGGCACAGCATCGTATGGCGGTGGTTTCTCTCCCAAAGGAGACAAAGGGAAACAGTCTGGGACACCAGCGGCTTTGCACGAGGAACACTGTAGAAGCGCATCTTCGCCGCCCTCTGCCACAACCAGCAAGCACCATCCATCGCTCTCGCCCGCAAGCACTTCCGCTCCCATCTGTCTGCAAGACCATGCCAGAGTGTGTGTTATCCGTCTCAGAGTGTACGTTGTTGACGACGCATCCGCGTCGAAACGCCACATCCTGAAAAGTAGTCTCTCCCGAGCCTCCAGCAAGCCGCCGCGCGGTTCCACATCCTCGAGGCGCACCTGATTCATCGTATACCATTGCAGCGGCAGAGAGCGCCACGAACGGACCTGAGGGCGGGCAGATTCGAGCACTGCCTGCACTGCCTCCGTAAGGGGCGTTATCACCGGATGGAACCCTGCGGCTGCGCACTGCTCTTCCAAAAGCGTGACAGCGCGACGAAGCACATAAGCCCCCAGTGGCAGGAAAACATATACTCCCGCTTCCGCCTTGCGCACAAACCCCGCCCGACGCAACAATCGCTCATGCACACTGCTGGCATCTGCAGGCACTTCCCGTAGAGTGGCAAATGGTAACTGTGAGGCACGCATGGGATTCCCTCAGCTGCTCGCGCTGGTGTAGTGCCGCGTGGCAAATCGCCAGAAAGCTATCGCGCAGGCGAGGAAAAACATCGCCAGCCCTACTCCCACCGGCAATAACCACCACTCCATCCTGCCCAGCATCGCTTTGGAGGGTATTGTAGCGATGAACGCCAGCGGGATGATGAAGGTCAATATGCGTTGCAACACACCACGAAAGATGTCCGTTGGGAAACGCGCCATATACAGGATGGTGTCCACCAGCGCGGAGAGGTTGTCCACCCGCACGAGCCAGAAGGAGAGCGTCATCGCCAGCAGGTAGAACGAGTAGTACATGGTTAACCCGCTGAAACAGAGCACAAAATACTCCACTACCTGTGTCAGGTCGGGCAGCGGACGCATCCGTGATACCGCGTAACCCAGCATGGCGAAGGAACCGATGAGGGTGCCTATCTCATCCATGTTCACGAAGCGAAAGGATGTCCAGAACAGGCTGGAAACGGGCTTCACGAGCACGAAGTCAAACGTGCCCAGTCGTATCAGGCTGGGCAGCATCCACAGGTTGCGGAAGAAGGTGATGCTGGCGATGGAGCTCATCCAGTAACAGGTCGCTACCAGCAGGAAGGCGTCGTTGCGGTTCCAGCCGGCAACGGCATCGGTGCGCGCGTAGATAACCTCCACCAGCGCGATGAAGAAGAACAACCATGCAAAGTTGGTGATGACCTTCGCCCAGAAGTTCGCCCGGAACTCCAGCTCGCGCCGGAAGCCGTTGCGCCAGAACACTTTGTACAGCCGCCAGTAGCGACGCACCTCACATCCCCACCCCTGTATAGTATAGCAGACCCTTCCGCCAGAACACCTTCGCCAGCAGATACAGCGACACCGTCCATGCCACCTGTATCCCAATCGCCTGCCACGCTATAGACTCCGGCACCCTTCCCATGAAGACCTCCGTGGGCAGGGCAACGGTGTACTGGAAGGGCAAATAACGGCTCAAAGCCTGCAACCATTCCGGAAAGACCCCGATAGGCACTAACTGTCCCGACAGGAACAGCATCGGGATATAGTAGACGTTGTACACGCTGAACACTTCCTGAAAGAACAGCGCCAGCAACCCCAGGGCGTATGCCAGCATGAACGATACCAGATGCCCCATCACCAGCGATAGCCAGAAGGTCGGGCCCCATTCAAACCGCGCCTGCGTGAGGTGCGGGGCGTAAATCCAGACAGCCAGTGCAAGCATTGGCACAAACACCACGAGGCGGAACACCCGCCACGCCAGATTGCGGATAAGGTTGGTCTGGAAGTAGCTGAAGGGGCGTACCAGGTAAACCGAGAACTGTCCCTCCTTAATCTCCGTCGCCACATCCCACATCTGGTGCGTGACCACGAAGTTGGTAAACGTGACCATGCAGAGGTAATACAGCACCATCTCGCCCGGAGCGTACCCGCCGATGTGTGACCGCCCTCCATACGCGGACAGCCAAACCAGCGGCATCACCATCGCAGGCACGACATCGGTGAGGATCCAGATCACCGCCTGCGCGCGATATGCCAGCGAGTCCTGAAAATAGATGCTGAAGACCGCCCACGCCTTGCGCAGCCACAGATACAGCCTCTGGCGCATTTCACTCCCCGCTCAAGCCGAAATTGCTCACCAGAATACCGAAGTCGAAAAGGGTCACCTCGCCATCGCCGTCCAGATCGGCGTCGGCGTTCCACAGGGCGTCGCCCCGAACCGTACCAAAAGCCTGCACTATCCGCCCAAAGTCATGCAGGGTTATCTCGTTATCGCCGTCCACGTCGCCGTTGATGAGCGAAACTTCCGCGCTTCCCGTGGAGGGGAGAAAAACGCCTCTGAGCCTTCTGGACAACCAGTGCGAGCTTTTCACACGCACATCATACCACCCCGGTGCGATTGCGCTATCTCTGGGCAAAGTCACAACACCTGAGCCGTCGGGTGTGAGAGTATATTGCCTGACCAGTGTACCGTTAGCACGTAACACGTCTATCTGTATCGGCACGCTGTTACCCAGCCATTGCTGCCAGTCCACCTGCAGTTGTAGCGAACGCTGTGAGGGCAGTTCTACCCCCACCAGCCGTATCACTGAGGGTACAATCACGCGCTCGCTGCCCTGCGTGGACAGCGTGCCCAGAATCACCAGACGGTCACCCTCGATCCACGGCACTGCCGGGTTCGTATTCACTCGAATGGCGACAGGCGACTGACCGTCTTCCACATAGATTGCTCCCCCCAGCCTGTCGTTGCCAGCGGCGACACGCACATCCTGTAATAGCACCATCTGCCCATCGCTCTGCCGAAGCAGGTCAGCCATGGGCCACACATTACCCCCTGAACTGCCCGCCAGCACCGTCTCGCGCCATACGCTGCCTGCGGACACGGTGACCGTCCTGTTGACAGGCGTCAAACCCGATGCACTGACGCGCAGCGTGTAGGTGCCCGGAGGCACATCCACAAAAGCAAATGCACCGTTGCCATCGGTGAATAGCGAGCGCGAGAAGCCGCTGCGGAAAAGGGTCACCGTGGCGCGGTCCAGAGGCTGCAGGTTCGAACCCCTCAGAGCAACCCCCATGACGATACCCGTTGTCGGATTGGTCTTCCACGGCAGGTCGGGAACGGGCTCCCACTGCCCGAAGTAGTTGCCAAAGGTGGTATAGGCAGCCGGGTTATACCACTGGATGTTACCGGAGCTGTCCACGTTTGGCGCTGCGTACGAGTAGAAGACAATTCCATCCGAATATCCCCCCTGCGTTGTGGGCGTGCGCACCAGATTGATCTGAGTGAGGGTGTTCGAGAGAGTATTGAGGTATGCCCCCAGCCCAATCGCCACCGAGCGGTTATAACGGTGATTCCTCGCCCACGTGATCCAGTTATTGAAGTAGGTGCGGTAGGTGGAGTTGGAGTGGTTGTAATAGCACATGGGAATAGCGATGTCCAGAATACCCTCTTCCGTCCACGCCCGCCAGTCTTGAAACACCGAACTGTATGCCGAGGTAGAGAACCACGCTGATTCGCTGGTGGGACCGTTGCCCCACGTAATCGTTGCAGCGGTCACCTTACACCAGGGCTTGATGGCGACCGCCGAGGCGTAGATTCGGCGCACCAGCTGTGTGACCTGGTCCCGTCTCCACTGCGACCAGTTACTGTCGTTGTATGCAGGTTGCCCTGTGCGTCCGTAAACAGCGTTGAATCGGCTGACGCTCACCGGGTTGTATCCCCAGCGGTTGCCCGCGAAGCGGATATAGTCGAAGTGAATACCGTCCACGTCGTAGTGCCTCAACACGTCCAGCGCGACGCGGTACAGGAAGTCTGCCGCTTCCGGATTGCCGGGGTCCAAGCTGTAGTTACTGCCGTCATAGCTTGCGCCGCTATCATTCAGCGTGAGCCACTGCGGGAAACGGTTATAAGGGTGAGTCGGATTGGATGGAGGCGTTGTGGAGTTCCACACCGGCAGCATCACGAGCCAGGCGTGCACCTCAAGGCGCGGCGTCTCGTGGTGTGCCCGCTGTATCAAATACGCCAGAGGGTCAAAACCGCCCGACACATCGCTGGCGGTAGGCTCGTAGTGCGAGAGGTAGTAAGCATCCCCGCGTTTACGCACCTCCACAAACAGGGCGTTTGCCTTCGCAGTGCGCGCTGCCTGTATCAGGGCGTCGGCCTCCGCTGGCGTGCGCAGTGCCGCGTGCCAGGTATCCACCCAGAAAGCACGCAGCTCCGGCGCTGCATACGCCCGTCCCACTGCCAGCACCAGACATATTCCCACGAC
This sequence comes from Bacillota bacterium, assembly GCA_023511455.1. NCBI lineage: Bacteria > Bacillati > Bacillota > Bacillota bacterium. The sequence goes on along the minus strand of JAIMBJ010000013.1, from coordinate 38,179 downwards.
CCAACCGGTATACCGCCGCATGACCAGCCTCCAGCCAACAAGTAGCAGCCGTGTTATTGTAGCAGATGCAAAGGATCAAAGCAACCGGTGTGATGCACATGCAGACCCGAACCAGACCCTTCCCGGGCAGGAACCCCTTCTCCCCAACGCGAATGTGCCTGCGAAGAGAAAGCTGGACAGAAGGAGGTGTCATCGCCATGTCATGGCGAACGGCGGGGCTGTTTATCCCTGCTCTGCTCTCTGCAGCGTCCGCAGGGCAACTGCAATTTCAGGAGAAAGTCCGCTACGGAGGCTGGCAAAACTGCATACGCCTGAGCAACGGACAGATCGAAATTATCGTCACGACCGATGTGGGACCTCGCGTCATCCGGTGTGGTTTCGTCGGTGGGCAGAACCTGTTCCACGAAGTGAAAGAAGAACTCGGCAAAACGGGCGGCAGCGAGTGGCGTCCGTACGGCGGACACAGGCTGTGGCACGCTCCCGAGCAGATGCCCCGGACCTACGCCCCGGACAACGACCCGGTGCAGTATACCTGGGACGGCAAAACCCTGACTCTGACTCAACCGGTCGAACCCTCGACAGGCATCCAGAAGCAGATGGAGATTACCCTGTCGCCAGACAGCAACCACCTGAAATTGGTACACCGACTCATCAACAAGAACCTGTGGGATATCGAAGCTGCCCCCTGGTGCCTGACCGTAATGGCTCCGGGCGGACGAGCCATCTTTCCTCAGGAGCCGTACATCCCCCACTCAGAGTATCTACTGCCCGCCCGCGCGCTGGTATTGTGGCACTACACGGACATGCGTGACCCGCGCTGGATATGGGGCACCCGCTACATCCAGCTCAAGCAGGACCCAACCGTTCCCAAAGACGATAAAGGCAAACAGAAAGTGGGAATGCTCAACAAGCAGGGCTGGGCGGCTTACGTGCTGAACGGCGAAGTGTTTCTGAAACGCTATGGCTATGACCCTAGCGCCACTTATCCTGACTATGGCTGCAATACAGAGACCTTTACCAACGCAGATATGCTGGAGATGGAGACGCTGGGACCTCTGGGCAAGATACCCGCTGGAGGCTCCGTTGAGCATGTGGAACACTGGTTCCTCTTTAAAGCGGATGTGGGAACGGACGAGTCGGATATCGACGCCAAACTCCTGCCGCTCGTTCAGCAGACGGAACAGATGGTGAAAGTGAGGTAACCGCTTGGAGGGCGAGGCTCTCGCTGAGCCGTTTGCAAGGTTTTTCGATAACCAGGAGGCTCGCCCTCCAGGCGCACATGGAAACGCAGGCTACCCCTTGCCCATCGCCTCCAGATACCCTTCATACAGCGCCTTGTGTGCCTCGCCGCGGTAGGGGCTCATATAATGGTAGAAATCAAAGATGACCACCCGCTCCACGTAAGGAGAAACCACCCGGAGCTGCCGTATCACACGCTCTGCCGAGGCGGGAGCAAATTGGGGGCGAGAGGGGTTCGCATTTGTCAGACGAAAGCATTCGAGGTCACACCACAGTTTCACGCCCCGCTGACGACACGCTCTCTGCATCGCTGCGAAGTACGGTGTGACGCGCTCCTCCATCTGGTCATCCCAGCCGCGCGCTCCCACACCGTCCTGCAGAGCAATTACGTCTACCGGTCTGCCCTCTAACAACTTCAGCCACATCTGCTCGAATCGCTCTGGCGAGAGCAACCCTGCAAAGAAGGGCGCAAGAAGCACCGGCTTGCCCGGCGCAATCTGCCGACATGCACTGCCGATACGGCGGAGTAATTCGCGCAAATTCTCCACCTGCGCCTCCGTAAACGAGCCGTCCCACAGCTCGTAGGGAATGTAAAAGCCTGCAAACGCAGAATGTTTGCCGTAGCGACGGTGCACTTCCCGCGCCAGCGTAACGCTCTCTTTCGCCTCTTCGCGCAGGTACTCAGCATTGCCCCATTCACGCCACCAGCGGTTATCATGCCTCAAGCCGAAAATAACCTTCATGCCACGCTGATGGGCAAGGTCCATCAGCGTTGGGAATGGGTCGGGCGGTTCGAACAGGTTTTTGCTGTCTGCCTGCGTCCACTGCAGGATAATCGTATGCATCTTCGCGGCGCGCATGGCGTCCAGCTCCCGCGCCCACTGCGCCGGGCTTACCTCACGCATCCCAACCTGAAACTGCAAAAAGGTTCCCTCGATGGATTTCACGCTGCTGCTCCTGCCACACGTTGTCTCGCGTCTAGAGGATTGCACTTCTCCATCATCAAATTACCTGTCGTCGCTATCGAATCCTGCGGGACCGCGGATAGCATACAAAGCAGACGCGTGGTACAATGGAATCATGAACACCCGCTCACTTCCGCCCGGATTGCAACGAGACCGCGCCCTGAGGTTGTTTATCGAGAAGGTGCGACGATTGCCCCGCCCGCCGGAAATGATCGTGCTCTACGGCTCGCGGGCGCGTGGAGACCACCGACCTGACTCGGACTACGACCTGCTAGTGGTGTTGACAGAAAAGGATGGGCAGACCATAGACGAGCTGTACCGAGCGGTGCAGGAGGTGGAGCTGGAGACCATCCGCGCCATCTCGTTGCTAATACGCACCCGAGAGCAGTACGAAGTGGCTCGCAGTCGCGGTGAGCGGGTGTTGCGGGATGCAGAGCAGGAGGGTTATCTCTTGTGGAGCCAATCTTACGGCAGCGCGTTCGAACTTTCTGGGACAAAGGAGAAGAGCGACTAGAAGCAGCACGCTTGCTGCACCAGCAGGGATTCTACGAGGAAGCCGTGTCGGTGGCGTATGACGCTACTCTCTGGGCGGCTCGCGCCCTGCTGCTCACCGAGGGATCAGAACCCCGAACCCATGAAGGTGTGCGTACCATGCTGGGGCTATACTTCATCCGAACAGGGCGACTTCCACAAGAGATGGGCAAATTGTTTACTCGCAGGCTGGACGACCGCATGAGTGCAGACTACTCGGACATCAGTTTCCTCAGCAGTGAGGACGCCGAAGAAGCGACCCAACAAGCCGAGCGGTTTCTGGAGGCTCTTCGTCCTCTGGTAGAAAACTACTTGCAAGAGAGTGACTAAACCAGATAAGCTCTTTTAATAAGGAGGCGAAGGGAGAGTATCAATCTCACCGGTTAGTTTCCACACCCGACGAATACCCCACTGTATGGCTCTTTCTTCCACCATCTGACGCAATAGAGTGCCCCGAGTAAGGGGGGCAGAGGCAAGCGCTGGATACTTAGGGCGCAGTTCCTCTCTGACTGCCCTAACGGCAAATCCCAGCACGGTATTTGTCCACCGAACTTTGTAGCCAGATGGGGTGTTATAGATGATGAAATCGTAATGCGTTCGTTTGCCGTTCACCTCTTCGCGCACCAGCACCACCAGCCAATCGCGCTTGCCCTTAGAGACTCTGGCGATGGAAGTGCGAGTGCTATTTCCGAAGAACCATAGTCGGAGAGTGTGCAGTGTCGGCAATATCTCCTCTCTACGAAGAGAAAGCGCTTCCACTTCCTCTGGGTGGCATATCTGCAGCATAGCGGCGGCGTCTTCCTGGCGAATGGCGTTCAAGAAGGTATGAGCAACCTGATGAGCTTCGCCAGTGCGCAGCCGCACGATGAACCACCACCCCATTGTTGCCAGCGCGATAGCAACAGCAGCGTACGAGAAGAGGCGCCAGCGTTTGGCTTTACTACGTGACCGATTCGTCACCACGACACCGCCTGTTAGCTTGTGTTCTACTTACAGCGCCCGAGACGAGGCTCACATGTTGCAGAGTCTTCCGAACACGCAGTTACCTCTCGGTCACTGCCGCCAGAGGGGCAGCATTGCCACGTGCGGCATCGGCATTGACAACAGGGTCCGTTGTCTACAATTTGCCCGCAGCAGTCACGCCAACTCCCCGGGTTGCAGCACCATTGGAGCAATCCGCAGGTGCAATTTTCCTCGAAAGTATCGCTGCATATGCCCGTTGGGCGAAGGTTGGAAGCTACGCTCCCGCCAACCGCCAAGAGTGGTATGACGCTTAGAGCGTACGCAATCGCCAACATGATTTGGCGTGGTCTCATGGCGAAAACCTCCCCTCTCTCAGTGCTTACAAGTTCCACCCGCTATCTAGCCACTCCCTCGTGGTCATCTTCAGTAATTGTACCTGTCCGTTCAAGCGTAAGACCAGCAATCGAGTTAAACTGCTGGCGTATTGTCGCGAAGGTGAATGTCGTTCGCACATTACATACACTGCTTCCTCGCCGCGATGAAGCAAGGCTGTATAGAAATCTACGGAATCCTCTGGCGCAACAAAATGCATGTGCGAGTAATCGGTTGTCGCTCGCATGGCTGGAGCGTTCGGACACCACCAGATATCCCGCGTGCCCAACAGGTATCTCGGCCCAGAAGAGTCAACAGGGATTGGCGTCGGAGGCAAGCCTAACTTCCAGTATGGTATCCGCTCCCCTTCCTGTGCTTCCTGTCCGCCCCAGTCCTGCCGGTACATCTGCAGGGCGCGCCCAATCTGATGCAGGTTGCTCATGCACCGGGTTTGCCGTGCTCGCTCACGCGCGGGTGCCATCGCCGTCCAGATGATACCTACAAGCACGACAATAATGGCGATGACCACCAGGATCTCAATTAGAGTGAACGCCATACGTCTCATGGATGATACCTCCTTCCTGCAGAATACGCTCTAGGCGAGCCGGGTATAATACACCTGTCTCTTTTTGTAACCACGCTAACGTACCATCCCGACGCAGGAGATATGCACGAGGGGTGAACACCACGTTCCATTTGCCGGTAACCCCTACATCCTGCGCGCTCAACAGACGGCTTCGCAACGAGGGGTTCCCTTTAGCGTAGTGTTCTACCACTGCCTTGCTCCCTATGTAAACCAGTGCTACACGTATGCCAGTGCTTTTAGAAAAATCATGCCATGAATCCAGCGCGTTTAGCTGACACTTATCCAGCTTACTTGTGATAATCAGTAGAACCGTACTGTTGCTTAATGGAACTGACACCATCTTGCTGCCCAGAGGTGGATCACGCGGTAACCGTGCTCGCAAAGCGTGCACGCGTTCCTGCCGAATACGTTGCTGGTAGTACCTGCGCACCAAGCGGATAGTGTCAGGGTCTCTGGGTAAGAGCCATAGCCAGAGCGTAATCAGCCAAAGCAGTATAATCAAGAGGGCGTGCAGTCGCCAGGGATGGGGCTTCGTCGCGCTGCCCCTTATGGATTGGGATGACGATTGTGGAGGCATGTCATGTCTCCTTCAGGGTATTGCGAATGCTCCCACAATAATCTACCACTCATGTATATTCTACCACGTCGAAAAAAAAAGCAAGAATATGCACTACATTTTTTGAGAAAAAACCGTCTCTGCCTGCTCCCCTCTACGGACGCATATCTAACGTCTCCATGAGGACTCGCCCTCTATGAGTTGAAGATTCATCACCCCTCCCTTGCCCCCTGTTGTCTCCCTCAGGTATACTGCCTATCGAGGAGGCGAGGCACATGGATACCTTCAAACTAAACCCGAACTACACCCCCAAAGGCGACCAGCCGCAGGCTATCGAGAAGCTGGTGGAGGGCGTGCTGAAGGGCTACCGCTACCAGACCCTGCTGGGCGTGACGGGCAGCGGAAAGACCTTCACGATGGCATCGGTCATCGCACACCTCAATCGCCCCACGCTGGTCATCGCGCATAACAAGACTCTCGCCGCCCAGCTGACGCAGGAGTTTCGCGAGTTCTTTCCCGAAAACGCGGTGGAATACTTTGTTTCCTACTACGATTACTATCAGCCCGAAGCATACATTCCGCAAACCGATACCTATATCGAGAAGGACGCCTCCATCAATGACGAGATAGACCGTCTCCGCCACGCCGCCACGCAGGCGGTGCTGGAACGACGCGACGTGATTGTGGTTGCCAGTGTGTCGTGTATCTACGGATTGGGTTCCCCTGAAGAGTATAAACAACAGGTGCTGGTGCTGCATCGGGGCAGGGCGTACGATTTGGAAGAGATTCGTCGCCAGCTGGTAAGGATGCAATTCAACTTCAACGATTTCCTCACGGAGCGGGGTTCCTTCCGCGTGCGGGGCGATGTGCTGGAAATCCTGCCTGCGGATGAAGATATCCTCACCCGCGTGGAGTTCTTCGGGGATGAGGTAGAGAAAATCACCCTTGTCGATCCGCTGACGGGCGAGGTGCTGCAATCGCGCAACAGCGTGAGCATCTTCCCCGCCACGCACTACGTCACCCCATGGGACCGACTGGAGAGTATCATCGAGCAGATACGGCGGGAGATGGAAGAGCAGTGCGCGCGCTTCGAAGCCGCAGGCAAATTGCTGGAAGCGCAACGCCTGCGGCAGCGCACCGAGTTTGACATCGAGATGATGCGCGAGCTGGGCTACTGCTCGGGCATCGAGAACTACTCCCGCTACTTCGACGGACGCCAACCCCGCGAGCGACCGCATACCTTGCTGGACTACTTCCCGGAAGACTATCTGGTGTTCATCGACGAGTCCCACCAGACCATCCCGCAGTTGCACGGCATGTACAACGGTGACCGCCAGCGCAAGGAGACGCTGGTGGAGTATGGTTTCCGCTTGCCCTCCGCGCTGGACAACCGCCCTCTGAAGTTCGAGGAGCTGGAGAAACTCTGGAAGCAGGTCATTTTCGTCTCCGCCACGCCGGGTCCCTACGAGCGCGAACATAGCCAGCAGATTGTAGAGCAGCTCATCCGCCCGACGGGTCTGGTGGATCCGGAAGTCATCGTCAAGCCGACTAAGGGGCAGATCGACGACCTGGTCGAGCAGATTCGACAGCGCGTGGAGCGGGGCGAGCGCACGCTGGTGACTACGCTGACCAAGAAGATGGCGGAAGACCTCACCGCCTATCTGGAGGAGCTGGGTATCCGCGTTCAGTACCTGCACTCGGACGTGCAGACCATCGAGCGGGCGGAGATTCTGCGCGATTTGCGTCTGGGCGTGTTCGACGTGGTGGTCGGCATCAACCTGCTGCGCGAGGGGTTAGACCTGCCAGAGGTGTCGCTGGTAGCCATTCTGGACGCGGACAAGGAGGGTTTCCTGCGCTCCGAAACCTCACTGATTCAGACGATAGGGCGCGCGGCGCGCAACGTGAACGGACAGGTCATCCTGTATGCCGATAACATCACCCGCTCGATGCAACGCGCGATTGATGAGACCAACCGTCGCCGCCGTGTGCAGATGGAGTACAACGAGAAGCACGGTATCACCCCGCAGACCATTGTCAAAGCGGTGCGGGAGGTGGTGCGGGCGGAAAAGGTGGCGGAGAAGCGAGCCGAATATACGGTGCGCCCCTCCCTGCCCGAGAACGCCACGCCAGAGGACATCCACACCGTCATCGCTGAGCTGGAGAAAGAGATGAAGGCGGCAGCAAAGGCGCTGGAGTTCGAGCGTGCCGCAGAGATTCGTGACGAAATCTATCGACTGAAGCAGCTGCTGCCTCCAGTGCCACACAAAAGGTGACGCGAGGAAACGTGGTATAATGGAGAGGGTGATCTCTGATGTCGGTGATTTCGGTCGAAGCAGAATACGACGGTCGCGTACTGGTACCGCGCCACCCGCTGAATCTACGAGCGGGGCAGCAGGTACGCCTGATTATCACTGAAATCCCCCCCGAACCTAGGATACGGCAGCTGGAAGCAGCGATCGAGTACTTCCGGGCACACCCCACCCGCCGCTCGCTAACCGACGAAGAGTTGCGGCGAGAAGTCATTTATGAGGATTAACTTCCATGCCAGTCATCCTTTTGGACACCAGTGTCCTCGTTCGCGAGCGCGACACCGGTGACCCCTATCATTCGTTAACGATTTCCTGCGTCCGGCGGCTGTGGCAGTCGCAATGTAGTGTGTGTATAACGACCCAATCACTCATAGAATACTGGTCGGTGGCAACACGCCCTGCCGAAGCGCGCGGCGGCCTGGGTTTATCCCCTCAAACAGCTATTGGTGACATCGAGCACTTCCTGAACATCCACGAGTTCTTAGAGGAACCACCGGGCATTTTGCAGCAGTGGCTGTCGCTTGTCCATCGTCACCAGGTGCGTGGAAAGCAGGTCTGGGATGCGCGCTTAGTTGCAGTGATGGAATTGCTTGGCATTCGTCACCTGCTCACTTTTAACAAGGGCGACTTCCTGCGCTACCCATCGATCTTCGCTTGGACTCCATTAGAGACAGAAGAGGTACTGGAAACAATAACTTAAACTCAGGCGAACTCTTTAAGTCAGCTGGTAAAAAGCCCGGTGGACTTGCGGAAAGGAGCCTGATGTCCACCGGGATCTTGCCGCGGCTTTACCCTGATGGCGAAGCCGAGAAAAAAACCGTCTATCGGGGAGCCGTCGGGGCTTGTTGGGGCGCCTGCGGCATCACGTCGGGTGTCATACCTGGACCCGCGCCCCCACCAGGTGCGTCTGCCCCAAAAACGCTTGCTTCTGTCGGCGGTGGCGTGGCGGTCTTGCTGTAATAGAAGTACGCCACCACTGCCAGCACAATCACCACCACCGCAATGACTACGGGCCATCCGACCTCTTTTTTCACAGCAGTTTACCTCCTGTTGAGTGCGGGTGCATCCGCGGATGCACCCGCGTGCGGTTTCGATTAACGCATGACCCAGGTGTAGGTATTCCCCGGACGAGCGTTCCACATGTCAAACGTCGTCTCCCTGAGCGACTTCACGTGCCCGTCCATGAACAGCACGTTGAACATGCCGTTGTGCGCGATGCGCACCGACGCCTTGCAGGTGCCCCATGCCGAGCTCTGCCGCTCGCCACCTGCGAGATAGTCAAAGCCGTGCCAGGTATCCGCACCGAGGAACGGCGCGGGATACGCCGCTGCCCATATCTGCATCGTGCAGCCGTCCATGATGGTCAGCAGCTTAGCGGGCTCGGCAAAGGCGGCTTCCTGCGGATAGGGAATGTACCGTCCCAGCGGGTCGCCCGTGAAGTTCTGCGCCTCAGGACGGTCGCCCGGAATGCCACAGCAGTTCCACGTATTATTGAAGGAGTATGACCAGTACAGTCTCTGGCGGTTCGGTCCCTCTCCCGGGGGCAGGTGAGCACGGTTCCACTCGGTGTAATTCACCCGGCTGGGGCATTTCCAGATGCCTGCGTTCTTCACATAGGGGTCAAGCAGGTCGATGTACCACAGGATCTGGGTCAGCCCATCGTCCAGGTAACGGTAACCCGGCACGACCGTCTGGTCATAGTCGTCCATGTACATGCGCATGGCGAGACCAATCTGCTTCAGGTTGCTGGTGCAGCTTGCCTGACGAGCCTTTTCCCGTGCTTGAGCGAAGACGGGGAACAGGATGGCTGCCAGAATCGCGATAATCGCGATGACCACCAGCAGCTCGATCAGAGTAAAAGCGTGTCGTTTCATGGTGTTTCCCTCCTTGAATGAAGATGAGATTCTGCCTCACGGCGCGTGTAGCGCGTGGAGGCATGAACGTGGACAAGAGCCTCAAGCAGAACGTGCTGGTACGCTCCCCGGTCACCCTGCTCCACCCGTTGCAGCAGGAGCTGTGCTGCCCACTCACCGATGCGCTCAAACGGCTGGTTAGCCGTAGTGAGGAACGGTGAGCCGGGCAACCATCGCTCCAGCCCGTCAAACCCGGCGACAGCCATATCCTCTGGCACGCGCACTCCTTTTGCTCGGAGTGCGTCAATCAAGCGCAGTGCCAGCACGTCGTGCACGCAGAAAACGGCGGTAGGCGGCCCGGGTAGTTCCAGCAAGCGGACTGCCAGTTCCTCATGCACATCCTGAAACCCTGCCTCTGACTTGCCGGTGTCGGTCAGCACCAGTTCCGGGCGGAACGGAATACCCGCTTCCACAAGCGCATCCCGATAACCCTGCAATCTCTCGTACACCGTGGAGGCGTTATCCACGTTAGTAATGTGGGCAATGTGACGGTGTCCCTTGCTGATCAGGTGCTGTACCAGCTGCATCGCAGCGTGCCGGTTGTCCACGCCCACGTAGTCGGCAGGAAACCCTTCCGGCGGACGGCGGTCCAAAAATACCAGAGGTATGCCTGCCGCCCGCACACTTTGCAGCGCTGGCAGGTTCGCCTCGCCGCCAAGATACCAGAGGATGACGCCTGCCACGTCCCTGTCGCGAGTAACGCGCTCCAGAAACTGCGCCTCGCTATGCACCACTGCACGCCAATCGGTATCCAGCGGGCTTTCCACGATGAGCCGGTAGCGATTGGCATCGAGGGTTTTGTAGATTCCCCGCAGGATGGCAGATGCGCCGGGAAACGTGGCGCTGGGCCACAACCAGAGACCGAAGGTCACCCGTCGTGAATCGGTGGATGTGGAGCCGACACAATTGCGCCGAACGACAGGGCGGCACCGGGGAGAGCGTACCACCAGCCCCTGGCGCTCCAGCTCCTCAATTGCGCGGCGGACAATGGTACGGCTGACACCGAACTCTTCCGAAAGCTCGCGCTCGGTCGGGAGCCAGCCGTTGTCCCTGTATTCGCCTGCCAGCACGCGCTCGCGCAGCGTGTTGGCAATCACCACGACGGAGGGCGAGACCAGTTTGTGGCTTGCACGTCTGCTCATGCTCCCAGCTCCTTGCATCCAAATATACCAAAAATGCCTCTGGTTGTCAAGCGGTTTGAGATGGTTTTTCTGGAATTTTTCAGGAAAAATCTGCCACACGACTTGCCAGACCGAGGGAGTCTATACGTCAGGGAGGTCTCGTCTCCTCCGCTCCGGGTCAGCGGGGAGACATCCGGCACACCACCTCAGTCGTCCTCTTCTTCCGGCGTCAGCACCAGTCCTCTCGCGGCGAGCCCCTTCCCGTGCGCGCCGGCAAACTCCGAGGGGTATGGCGCATCCACACCGCGCACGGCGTGCCACAGAATCCGGTTGAGCAGGTCCTCCTCGGCACGGTCGGGCTTCTCCAGTGGCAGACGCAGGCTGGCTTCTGCCCAGTGACGCTGTTGGGGGGTCAGGCTACTGAGCGGGGGGTTCAGTTCATCTAAAGGCACCCGATTGGGTAAAGCCGTGTAGGGGGTGAAATCGGGCTTTTCGGTAAAGCAAGTGCTCATCACTGGCGCGAGAGCTACCATCTGGTTCATCGGAGGAACGCCCAGAATGCGGCAGATGGTGTGCAGCACCGAGCTCTGGTTATAGAACTCGCTAACGACCGCACCACGCTTCGTGTAAGGACTGATGACCAGACACAGCGAACGGTGCCCATCCACATGGTCGAACCCGTCCTGCGGGTCGTCTTCAATGACAAAGATGCAGGTCTTCGCCCAGAACTTGCTTTTACTGATGCCTTCCACAATGCGCCCCAAAGCCAGGTCGTTATCCGCCACATGGGCGCGCGGGGTTGGCATTCCGGGCTGCGTGCCGGAGGTGTGATCCTGTGGGAGGTAGATGATGACCAAGTTCGGAAAATACCCCTTGCGCTCAAACTCTTTGAGTTCTTTCAAGAACACCTCTGCTCGCAGCACATCAGGAATGCGCATGTTCCAGCCGGGGTATTCGCGGCAGCTATAGCGGCGCAGGTTCTCGATACCGATGTTCTGGGTAAAGCGGATACGCCGCGTTCCCTTCACAAAGTCCTGATAGATATCGGTGAAAGAGGCATCCGGCGGAATCGGCTCCGCGTAGTCCATCTCGCCGTAGTTGCGGAAGGAAAGCCCCGCCGCCAGCACATGGTCCCAGATGAAGCCAGTGGACGAATAAGCCAGAGGGTCGTCGCCAAAGGGATAGCTGCGCGTCCAGCCGCCGAAGGAACGCTCGATGTAGGCGGTCACGTTGCCCTCGGTACTCCATGCATGTCCGTCCGCCGAGTTGACGCCATTACAGTAGTAGTTGTCCAGCAGCACAAACTGGTCCGCCAGCGCGTGGTGGTTAGGAGTAACCTCTCGCCCGAAGATGCAGAGTGACGGCTCACTGTCGCCTTTGCCAATGGCTCCGAACACCTGGTCGTAGGTGCGGTTCTCTTTGATGATGTATACGACGTGCTCAAAGACCGAAGGCTCTCCTACCTTCTCAGGCACTGGCACGGGTTTTTTGCCGGACTGCGTACGCTCCCACGCGCGCAAGATCTGGAGCACACGCGCATCTTGCCTCACCCGCCGCGAATACTGAGCCAGCTGCTGACGGTTCGGCATGGCGACGCGCTGAACCGTTCCCAGAAAGCGGTAAACGTTCCAACCCTTCTGCTCCGGCTGCGGATTACGCGAGCCCACACCCTTGATATTTGCCACGAACAGCCTCTTACCGTCTGTAACCACTGCGCCCGGATACCAGCCCGCGGGAATAAAACCTTCCACCCGACTGCGGTTGCGACGGCGATCGATGCGAACGACCGCGACGGCGTTGTTGCCTCCGTTAGCCACGAACAACGTGTTTCCATCGGGAGTTAAGGCCAGCGCGTTGGGCATACTGCCAAAGGGCAGCGAGGCATCCGGTCGCACAGAGATAGTCTCCACCACCCGCAACGTGCTGGTATCTATCACGCCCACTGTATCCGAATTGGCATTAGCCACGTACAGCCTGCTGTGCGCCTCATCCAGAGCTATCCCGCTCGATTGCAATCCGACTTCTATCTCGGCAATCACCGTTTTTGCCTGCAGGTCTATCACTGACACGGTTCCGCTTGCCGCCACCCCACGCGCGTCTACCACTGCTGGCGTGCCCGAAGTGGTGGCGGTCTTCTCGCCCGACCTCGGATGCCTTCCGCCCCAGTTGGACACGTAGGCGCGACGTCCGTCCGCTGACACCTGCACCGCGAACGGCGCGACCCCCACCGGAATCTGTGCGACAACCTTGCCCTCACGCAGGTCAACCACCGCCAGACTGTTGCTGCGCGACAGAAGCACATACGCCGTGTTGCCGTCGGTGCTCAGTGCAATGCCGCAGGGATAGCTCTCTCCGCCGATGTCGGGCCTGGGCATCTCAATGCTTTTGCCCCATTGCAGGGAGCCGTCGGGTTGTACCACGACTTCGCGCAACAGGCTACCGGCGTCGCTGAAATACACCCGCGAGCCATCGGGAGACACCGCGATGCCGTGCATGGAACTACCTCCACGCCCCACCAGCAGCTCCTGCCTCATTTTCCACGTCTCCACGTCCACCACAACGATGCCGCGATTATCTTTCACGTAGAGTGTGCGTTTGTCGGGGGACAAAGCCATGTCCACCGGTCTGCCCCCGAACTGCAGGCTCTCTCCTGCTGGTCGAAGGAGCTGACCGGTCGCCACGAAGTGGGAACCCTCCGGGCGGGGACCGACTTGCTGCGGGACAGATGAGGAAAACCAAACGAATAGTCCCACCAGCACCATCAACAGCCGCTGAATAACGGTCATGTCGCAAGACCTCATCATGAGATGGGCAGGGGGAAGACCCCCCTGCCCTTTCAGTATACCACCATTACCGGGCGCACGAATTTGGAATCAGCCCCACCGGATAGCCCAGAGTGCTCTCCGGGTAGTTGGGCACCATCCAGATGTTGCGCTCTGGCCAGATGTAGCAGGTGTGGCTCGGACCGTTGTTGCAGCGTGGATAGCCCTTGCCCGCCGAGTCCAGCTCCTTCGATACGAAGAACTTGGCGTGCCCGTCGGCAAAGGCGATGTTGCTGCCGTCCTTGTACAGCGCGCGGTAGCGAATCTTGTTGATAAAGTCGGAACCCTCGAGGGTGACGTAGTTACAACCCCATGTTGCCCCACGAGGCGGAACACTGTTCGATAGCAAGATGGCTACCGTGTTCGCTGGTTGCGAAATCTCGGACAGGCGAGCGGGGGTCACCAACTCGAACCCCGATGGTGTCCGCGCATAATCGCCAAATGGGTAGGTTCCATCGCGGGAGAGTAGATAGTTCATGGAATAGGTGTTCGTCATCTGCGTACCGTTGGCAGGCGCGCACTCGCCCGTGAAGTTACCCACGCGCTCCAGCATGGGGGAGCGGAACATCTCGGCGTTTTTGACGTATGGCATCAACAGCAGTCCCCAGCCCCGGTGCGGCGTGCCGTCGCAGCGCAGCGGGGAAATCTGCGGCGTACACTCCGGGCGCCACTCGGAACCGGTCGGCACCCAGGTCTCGTCGTAATCCTGGGCGTACATCGCCGCGGCAAGCCCCAGCTGCTTGATGTTGGACAGATCCTGCGTGTTGCGCGCCGACAGCCGCGCCTGCGAGAAAACGGGGAACAGGATCGCCGCCAGTATCGCGATAATCGCGATGACGACGAGCAGTTCAATCAGCGTGAAACCGTGCTTGCGCATACCCTTATCCTCCCAAAACGTTTTTGCAGAGACAGTATGTCCTAAAAGGATTTAGCAGAGATTAAGCGGGTGTTATGAACATGTTAAAAATGCGGGGCGGAAGCGCGTTCAGGTACCGTTTCAGATGGTATAATGGGGTCATGAGAGCAGGTTTTACGCTCATCGAGTTGCTGGTGGTGATTGCGATTGTCGCTGCCCTGGCGTCTATTCTCTTTCCGGTGTTCGCACAGGCACGGGAGCGGGCGCGGATGGTCGGTTGCCTGTCCAATGCGCGCCAGCTGGCGATGGCGGTCCAGAGCTATACTCAGGATTTCGACGAAGCCCTGCCACCTTCCACCAATTACGCCGTGCCCATTAGCGTGCCGGAGCGCATCTGGACACGGCTGATACAACCCTACGTGCGCGACACAGGCATCTTCACGTGCCCCAGCGCAAGCGGCAGCGGCTTCCCTGCCGACTGGTCGCAGCGGGGCATCGGTTCCATCGGTTATACTGCGGCGACCGCCTACGACCCGCAGGAGCGTGAAGGCTTCACCACTCCCGCCCTTCTCCCGCAGATGGAGGAACCCGCCCGCACGCCGCTGTTCGGCGATACCCCCAGCGGCCCAACGGCTCAAAAATACCGGGGCTATGTCTTTGACCCTTACGTTGGCAAACCCAACCCTGTAGACCCTCGCCTCGGCACGCCGCTGGTGGCAGACCGCGACCTGGTGCTGGAACTCAATCACCTGCCACCCGCACAGCTGAAACCGCTGTTCGCACGCCACTTTGCCACGGGAGACAATCGCGGACGGGCCACCCTTATCCTCGCCGACGGCCACGCCAAAACGTTCTCTGCCGCTTCTATCCTGGCACAGGAGAAAGGGGCAAACCTGCTGTGGCGCTTCCGCTGAGAACGGTTTGCACTGTTGCCGATTTTATGATATAATTATGAACGGCATCGCGGGGTGGAGCAGCGGTCAGCTCGCCGGGCTCATAACCCGGAGGTCGAGGGTTCAAATCCCTCCCCCGCACCCAATTGCGTGACGCCACGTTCTGAATCCCTGCAAGACACCTCCCAGCACGCCTTCAGGTGCAAAGTGCGCTGATGTAGAGCCAGAACCTTTGGGCGAAACGCCCCACAGCAGGCCTGCCATGAGCATGAAGGCATTGCACGGCTCGGCGGGGGTCTCGCCCTCCATGAGGCGTCTGATGGACTTACCGCTCCCCTAATACCCTTGACAAACCAATTAAGAATGAGTATCATTATTGGTACAATTCTGGTAGGGAGAGGAGGACACCATGAGCGAGCACGAGAAAACCATGCACCCTTCCGGCATCGCGGAAGCGGAGAGCAAGCCGGGTCCGGCAAACCCCAACTGGTGGACACGGCGGCTGAACCTGAAGATTCTCCACCAGAACTCGCCCCAGGCTAATCCATACGGAGAGGACTTCGACTACGCCGCGGAGTTCGAAAGCCTCGACCTGGAGGCAGTGAAAAAAGACCTTCGTGAGCTGATGACTCAATCGCAGGACTGGTGGCCGGCGGACTTCGGGCACTACGGTGGACTGTTCATCCGCATGGCATGGCACAGCGCGGGCACGTATCGCATTGCCGACGGCCGCGGCGGTGCAGGGAGTGGGCAACAACGCTTCGCGCCGCTGAACAGCTGGCCCGACAACGCCAACCTCGACAAGGCGCGACGACTGCTATGGCCCATCAAGCAGAAATACGGACGCAAAATCTCGTGGGCAGACCTCATGATCCTCGCCGGCAACGTAGCCCTGGAGTCGATGGGGTTCAAGACCATCGGGTTCGCGGGCGGTCGCGAGGACTGGTGGGAGCCAGATGAGAGCGTCTTCTGGGGTCCCGAAAGCGAATGGTTGGACGACAAGCGACACTCGCCAGACGGCGAGCTGGAGAACCCATTCGCCGCGGTGCAGATGGGGCTCATCTACGTCAACCCTGAGGGACCCGGAGGAAAACCTGACCCCGTCGCCGCTGCCAAGGACATCCGCGTGACCTTCAGCCGAATGGGCATGAACGATGAAGAGACGGTCGCACTCATCGCGGGCGGGCATTCCTTCGGCAAAACGCACGGTGCCGGGCCAGCCACCCACGTAGGTCCCGAACCCGAAGCCGCTCCCATCGAACAGCAGGGGCTCGGCTGGAAGAGCAGCTTCGGAACCGGCAAAGGGCCCGACACCATTACCAGCGGGCTGGAGGTTACCTGGACGACCACCCCCACCCAGTGGAGCATCAATTACCTTGAGAACCTGTTCAAGTATGAATGGGAGCTGACCAAGAGCCCGGCAGGCGCGTGGCAATGGGTTGCGAAAGATGCACCGGCGATTATCCCCGATGCCTACGACCCCAACAAGAAGCATCGCCCCACCATGCTGACCACAGACCTGTCGCTGCGCTACGACCCGGTCTACGAGAAGATTGCGCGTCGGTTCCTGGAGCATCCCGATGAGTTCGCGGATGCCTTCGCGCGCGCGTGGTTCAAACTCACCCACCGCGACATGGGTCCCCGCTCCCGCTATCTGGGACCAGACGTGCCGAAGGAGGAGTTCATCTGGCAGGACCCCATCCCGGCAGTAGACCACCCGCTCATTGAGGAGCAAGAGATTGCCGAGCTGAAGGCGAAAATCCTTGCGTCTGGCCTCTCCGTCTCCGAGCTGGTGTATACCGCGTGGTCTTCTGCCGCCACCTTCCGCGGTTCCGACAAGCGCGGCGGCGCGAACGGCGCGCGCATCCGCCTTGCTCCCCAGAAAGACTGGGAGGTGAACATGCCGGAGCAGCTGCAGAAGGTGCTGGGCGTGCTGGAAGGCATTCAGCGCGAGTTCAACGAGGCTCACGCCCACACCGATGGCAAGAAGGTCTCGATGGCTGACCTGATCGTGCTGGGCGGTTGTGCAGCGGTTGAGGAAGCGGCGAGAAGGGCAGGATATGAGGTCACGGTTCCCTTCGCGCCCGGACGAATGGACGCCTTGCAGGAGCAGACCGATGTGGAATCCTTCGCCGTGCTCGAGCCGATTTACGACGGATTCCGCAACTACCTCAAGGCGGACTACAGCGTGCCCGCCGAGGTGCTGCTGATTGACAAGGCACAACTGCTGACGCTGACCGCACCCGAGATGACCGTGCTGATAGGCGGCATGAGGGTTCTCAACGCCAACTATAACCACTCGCCGCACGGCGTGTTCACCCACCGCCCCGAGACGCTCACCAACGACTTCTTCGTGAACCTGCTGGACATGAGCATCGAGTGGGTTCCCGTGGAGAAGGAGCGCAACCTGTTCGAAGGGCGCGACCGTAAGACAGGCGAAGTGCGCTGGACCGCCACGCGCGTCGACCTGATATTCGGGCACCACGCGGAGCTGCGGGCAATCGCGGAGGTGTACGCCAGCGCAGACGGCGCGGAGAAGTTCGTGCACGACTTCGTGGCGGCGTGGAATAAGGTCATGAACCTCGACCGATTTGACCTGAAGCGGCGAAAGCGACAGGTCGCCTAAAAGTCACGGGTACGACAGAGGTCTACCCTCTGTCGTGCCCCCCGCTATACCCTTACTGGTCGCAAAGCGGCAAAACGTCAGCAGCTACCCGTGCTGCCCGCAATCACACGTGACGAACGCCTGAACCTTCTCCTTGATGGTCTGCTCGCAGCCCTGCACGCTCAGCACGTCGCACTCGCTGCCCAGGATGAACGGATGTCCCACCTCGCGCATTCGCTGTAGCAACTCACACGCCAGCTGCACCACCTGCTCCCGCGTGACGAGTTCGTCGGAGTAGAACCGCTTTGACGGCAGGTTACCGTACAGCACCACGTGTTTGGGAACCAGCCGTGCGTCCTCCCATAGCACCCGCGAGCTGCCAAGGCTGAGAATCACCGGCTCCAATGACGCATACGCCTGCACCATCTCATCCGTCAGCTCGCCACAGCAGTGAAAGATGAGGTCTACCCCGCGCTCGTCCAGAAACGCCTTGATGCGCCGCAGATAGCGCATGACCATGCGGTCAAAGATGTCCGAACCCTGCTCTATCTGCTTGGGTGAGATGTATACCTTATTTGCTGCGGGTTCGGCGATGAAGATGGCTCGTGCCCCTGCTGCGATTTGCGCCTCCATCGAGCGCAGGATGACCATTGTCGAAAGGTCTAAGGTGACCTCCACCATCCGCACTTCGGGTTCCTCCTCCGCGGTAATGCCCATGCCAGCCAGATAGATGGGCGCGATGGGGTCAGCGATGAGCTTGGTCATCAGGGAGAAGGGACCAATGGTCATGCCTATCGGCAGGAGGTCGGTATATTGGGCGATGTACGCCACCGAACCCGCCTGTGCCTGTATCCGCCTGTTCAGCGGTGCCTCATACAGTCGGCGACGCACTGTCTCCACCATCTCGGCAGAAGGCGGGGCGGAGAAGTGGTAGGTGGGTATTTGTGGGGCGGGCACCTCCAGCAGCTCCAGTATCGCCGTTTTCTCGATCATCAGGTCCATGTGGGGGACCGCCAGCGGCGTGCGGTAACGTCGCGCCGCCTCCTCCACGACCTGCCCCAGCCGGTACCCGTCCACCAGGATGCCGTCTACATCGTCTTTTTCGTGCAGCACCAGGTCGGTACCAATGGGCACGCGTAATCCTCGTCGCGCCAGGTCGAGATAAAACTCGCGCTGCATTTTCTCCTCCTGTATGCGAACTTCTTGTTGCGAAAACAGTCAGGCGATGGCGTCTATCTGTCGCGCCATTTCAAAATCCTTTTCGGTTAGACCGCCTTCCGAGTGCGTGGTCAACGTCAAAACTACCTTTTTGTAGTCGATGGCAATATGGGGGTGGTGATTCAGTCGCTCCGCTAGCAGACCGACATGCACGACAAACGCCAGCGCCTCACGGAAGTTTTTGAACTGAAAGCTCCTCGTGATTTCCTTGCCTGTCCGCGTCCACTGCGGTGCTTTCTGTAACATCTCATGGACCTGTTCCTCACTGAGCAGTGCCATCCTGAACCTCCTTACACCAGCGTAATCCCCTCCTCATGGAATCGTTCCAGCAGACGCTCCTTCAGGTGTAGCTCCCGCGCTTCACGCTCCGATGCCACTACCTCACCAGTCAACCGCAGGGTTACCGAAGCCGCGTCAAACGCACTCACCCCCACCAGCGTTTGCGCGATTCCCACCTCGTCTGCCACTGCCAGCAAGATGTGCTTTGCTGCCTGAAGGTCGGCGTTGGCTGCTACTCGCACGTCCACATTGAACCTCACGCCACCCTTTCGTGAATGGTTAATGACCAGGTTGACATCTCCATTCGCAATGACCACCATGCGCCCCTGCTCGTCGCGCAGGTGGGTGGTACGCATCCCCACCTCTTCCACTACACCCGTAATCGCGCCGATGGTTACCACCTCACCCACCGTAAACTGGTTCTCCGCCAGCAGGAAAAAGCCTGAAATCATATCGCGCACCAGCCGCTGCGCGCCGAAACCGATGGCCAATCCTGCCACACCCGCCGTTGCCAGCAGGGGAGTGATGTCCATTCCGATCGCGCGCAAGGCCATGAGGATGGCAACAATCAGCACCGTGTATTCCACGATACTGCGCACCAGGTTGCCCAGCGTGCGGATGCGTGGCTTGTGCGCGGCGATGCGTTCCATGCCTTCCAGACGGTTTACCACCGCACGCCCCATCCGCGCGATGAGAAAACGCACCAGCAGATACAACAGGACAATCTTTAACAGCTGCGCGCCGGCGTCAACGCTGTGCTGTAAACGCTCCTCCAGACGAAGCGCACTCCACCACCCTTGCATTTGTGCATGCCTCCACTGTGTTTCATTATTCGTCTGGAGGATGAGAAAGTACTTCTGCCATCGGTGACTTGAGTCACCAGCAACCCCAATTGGACGCCAGACAGTGGTACAATAATCACCGAGACGTTGAACGCAAGGGGATTGTATGGAAGCACGGGAAGCCCTGCGCCGCGTCCTTTTTCTGCGCGACGCGAACGAAGAGGTATTGCGAACTCTGCTCGCCCGCGCCCGCATCGTGAAGGTGCAACGGGGGGAAGTCCTGTTCCTGCGAGGTGAACCCTGTCATGGGCTGCATGTGGTGCTGGACGGCGCGATTCGACTGTATAACAGCAGCTCCAGCGGTAGGGAACAGGTCATCGGGGTAGAACGCAGTGGCTCGGTCATCGGAGAGCTACCGCTGTTTGACGGAGGTAACCAACCCTGTTCGGCGGAAGCCATGTCGCCCAGTCGTCTGCTGTTTATCCCCCGCGAACATTTTCTGACGGTGATACACGCTCATCCCGAGCTGATGCAAGCTGCTCTGCGTGCGCTGGCTATTCGGATACGGAGGCTCTTGCATCTGGTGGAAGAGCTCTCCCTCCACGAGGTACCCGAGCGCGTGGCTCGCTACCTGCTGGCGCAGGCAAAAGAACGAGGCGCGTGCTTCACCCTGGACTATACTCATGCCGAGCTGGCAGCACAGCTGGGAACTGTCCGCGAGGTGGTCACGCGCACTCTCAACCGTTTCCGCAAAGCGGGATGGATATCCATGCAGGACGGGAAAATCACCGTGCTGGACCGCGACGCCCTGCAGGCGCTCGCCCGCGTGCAGGACTAAGAGACCTGCCCGCTTTCGAACGCCTCACGGTTGATGCGGACAAAGTGCTTCCACTGGTCGGGTACATCCGTTTCCGCAAAAATGGCGTTTACCGGGCACTCCGGTTCACACAGCCCGCAATCGATGCACTCATCCGGATTGATGAACAGCATGTCGTAGACGGTGCCGTCGCTGTCGGTGAAGACACCCTCCTTGATGCAGTCGACAGGGCAGACCTGCACGCAGGACTTGTCCTTAACGCCGATGCAGGGTTCCGCAATGACGTATGCCAATGGTCTTACCTCCTCCTCAACGCAAGGTGTGATTTCCACACTGTATGTAGCTTATCAAAAAGAAACACAGGATGCCGTGACTGAAGTCACAACAGAGCGAACGGCATCCTGTGACACGCTGTTTGATGCTATGCGCCGACCTGTCCGCTCGTATACGCCTCGCGGTTGATGCGGATGAAATGCTTGTACTGCTCGGGAATGTCCGTCTCCGGATAGATGGCTGTCACCGGACACTCCGGCTCGCACACTCCGCAGTCGATGCACTCGTCAGGGTTGATGAACATCATGTCGTAGGTGGTGCCATCGGCATCGGTGAACTGCCCCTCATGGATGCAATCCACCGGACACACGGCAATGCACGCACCGTCTTTCGTGCAGGTATCCACAATCACGTATGCCATTTGCTTTCGCTGAACCTCCATCGGAAAGTTGGGTATGAACCCCACCGCATATTATTCTAATTGCCGCTGTCCACACCATGCCGTGATTTATGTCACAACGTTCAATCAAGCCAGTGCACGATGCCGTTCAACAACAACAGCAAGGCAAAGGCTATGCTTAGGGGCAACAGAGCACCTATCCACGCCCATTTCGCACTTTTTGTCTCACGCCAGATTGTCAGGATAGTAGTGGAACAGGGATTGTGCAGCAGGGAAAAGAGCATGAGGCAAATCGCCGTCCAAGTGGTCCAGCCGTGCTGGTCGACGAGCAAGTGTCGCAAATCGTTGAGGTTTTCCAGGTCGGTCATCATGCCCGCGCCCAGGTAGGTCATGATAATGGTTGGCACCACAATCTCGTTGGCGGGGATGGCGATAATGTACGCCAGCAACACCACGCCGTCCAGCCCGATGGCTCGCCCCACAGGGTCCAGCCAGCTCGCTATCCACTGGGAAAGGCTGCGTCCGTGGGCGTGGATATTGCCCAGCAGCCAGATGACCCCACCGGCGGGCGCAGCCATGACCACAGCCCGCCACAACACGAGCAACGTGCGGTCAATCAAGGAGGTATACAGCACCGCCAGCACGTTGGGTTTGCGATACGGCGGAAGCTCCAGTGTGAAACTACTGGCTTCGCCCTTCAAGATGGTGCGCGACAGCACCGCAGAGACAACGAACGTCATTAACACCCCCACGAGGACTACTGCCACCAGTGCGCCTGCTGCCACTGCCGCGGCGAAGACAGGTGGGAACGCCGCCGCCACAAAGAGCGAGCTCATCGTAATAAGCAGCGGCCACCGCCCGTTGCAGGGCATGAAGTTATTCGTCAGGATGGCGATAAGCCGCTCACGAGGAGAGTTAATGATGCGCGTGGCAACCACCCCCGCAGCGTTACACCCCAGCCCCATCGCCATCGTTAACGCCTGCTTCCCGTGTGCCCCCGCCTTCTTGAAGAACCTGTCCATGTTGAACGCCACACGCGGCAGATAGCCCATGTCCTCGAGAATGGTAAAGATGGGGAAGAATATCGCCATCGGCGGCAGCATCACCGAAACCACCCACGCCAGCCCGCGATACACGCCATGCCACAGGAAACCGGTGAGCCACCACGGCGCGCCCAGTGCATTGAACAGCGCACTACCTTTTGACTCCACCCAGAACAACCCGCTCGCTATCAACTCCGAGATAACATTGGCGCCCTGAATGGTTACCCAGAACACCCCCATCAAAAGCAAACCCATGAGTGGCAATCCCCATATCCGCGAGGTGAGAACCCTGTCGAGCTTGTGGTCCCAATCCCATCTTCGTTCGCCCTTTCGGCGCACCACCTTTCGGGCGATGGATTCCGCCTCCGCATACAGAGCTTCCACGACCCTGTCACGGAAGGAACCCTCCAGCCGTCGCTGTAACACCTCCACAAGGGTGAGGATGGGTTGCGCATACTGGCGTGAGCGTTCGATCTCCGCGTCGCTTGCCTGGGGATGAGCAAGGCGGAGCAGTTCGCCGCTTTCCAGAGACTGACGCACGTTGTAGTCGCCGTCCAGCAGACGCATGGCTATCCATCGCACGTTCGGCAAGCCGTGATAGGCTTCACGGATAACCGGTATCAGCTCTTCGAGGGCGCGTTCTACCGCCTCGTCCGTCTTCACACGCCGTGGGGAGGTGGTTATCCTGCCCGTCACCAGTTCCGCTACCGTCTGCATCAATAGCCCCAGACCAACGCCCTGCCTCGCAGCGGTAGGTACGACGGGCACTCCCAGTTCCCGCGACAGGGCACGATGGTCTACCTCGATACCTTTGCGCTCCGCTTCGTCCATCAGGTTCAGGCATACCACCACGCGGTCGGTAATCTCCAGCACCTGCAGCACAAGGTTCAGGTTGCGCTCCAGAATGGTGGCGTCCACCACCACAATCACCGCATCGGGCCTGGCGAACAGCACGAAGTCACGGGCAACCTCTTCGTCCACCGAGGCAGACAGCAGAGAGTAGGTACCCGGCAGGTCTACGATTTTATACCTCTTGCCGTTGAACTCAAACGCGCCCTCCATGCGCGTCACCGTCTTGCCCGTCCAGTTGCCCGTATGCTGGCGCAAACCGGTGAGCGCGTTGAAGACGGTGCTCTTTCCCGTGTTGGGGTTGCCCATCAGCGCGAGCACGTAGTCAAAGGAATCCACGCGCACCCCCATGCGCACCAGATGCTCGCGCAAAGCACACGACTCACAACCCTGAGCGTCTGTCACTCTTCGCATCTGCCTTATGCCGCCCCCTCCTTACGGTCTGTGCCGCCGTTCCGCTGTACCCAAATCCAGTCTGCCTGTTCACGTCGCAGGGCAATCAGGCTATCGCGCACACGATACGCCACAGGGTCGCCGAACGCCGAACGCATGACCACCTCGATCTCCGCGCCCGGCGTGATGCCGAGGTCGAGGAAGCGACGGCGCGTCAACCCCTGACAGGCCTCATCGATGCGCAGCACCGTCGCTCTTTCACCGGGCTCCAGCTCCCCCAACCGCTCCCCTTTTGGAGCAAGCATCTCGGGAGATACCTCGCGCACGGTGATGTTTGCTGCCACCACGGGCGCGAGCACGTGTTCGTCGCTATCGCTTTCCAGAACCACGCGCGTCGGTGACCGCTCGATAACCGTAACCGTCATGCCGGGGCGCAACCCCTCCGCCACAATCTGAGCGTAAACATATGGAGGTTCGTCCTCGACGTGTACAATCTGCGCAGGTTTTCCCAGCGGGAACTCCACCACTGACTGCCCTTCTAATGCCGGCATCTCGCCGCTCGGAGAGGGAATGGGGTCTCCGTGCGGGTCGACGACAGGATGCCCCATGTAAGCATCCAGCTGCTCCAGCTGCTGGGGGGTTAAGGTGTGTTCCAAACGGTGTGCCAGTTCGTGTATCTCATGCGCGGGCACAGAGGTTTCATAAGCGAGATAACGTTCAAACAGACGGTGCGCCCGTACCACCTGAATCGCCAGACGATGCCCTTCCGGGGTGAGGCTCAACCCTCCTGCACCCACCTGCAACAAACCCTGCTCTTCCATGCGTTGCGCAAGAATGAGCGCAAGGCGCGTGGATACTCCCAGTGCCCCTGCCAGCGACTCTACCGACGCCAGGCGTCCTTCATGCTCGCGCTGATGCAGATGCAGCAGGGCATCCTCTATCGCCTCACGAGAACGCAGCCAGCGCTGCTGCCTCCATCGCGTGACCACACCCCTCTGCGGTGCAAACAGCACCATCAACAACACCAACAGCACAACCACTACTGCGCTTTCTATCATGCCCGTAACCCTTATAAGAATGATTCTCAATACCATTATACCTTGGGGCACATCGGTCATCCAAGCAAAACATAATTCCAGACAATGCCCCGTCATATCCTGCCCCCGTACCAAAACAGTCGCAGTGCGCACGGCTGTAACAGGAGACTGTCCGTTGGTACACGTATTCTACAGCAGGTTTATCGGCTCGGACAGAGTAAAAGGAGGACGCTATCCATGCCATTGATTCACAGCGCGATACAGCACACTTCTGGTATTCCGCTCGGTGGGATTGGTACAGGATCGGTGGAGATACGTCCGGATGGCCTGTTCCACGAGTGGCAGATATTCAACATGGGAGGGTGGTCTCCCCAGACTCCGGGCGGGTTCCGTACCGAAGACATCGTGCAGCCAGAGGATTTGGTTTTCGTGCTGCGCATCGCCGCTTCAGACGGGGATGTACAGTTACGCTACCTCGCCCTGCGCGAGAGCCTGCACGACCTCTATTCCGCCGGCTGGGCACGCGCGGTACAGTCCATCCAGTTTGATGGTTCCTTTCCGGCGGCACGCTTGCAGTATCTGGACGCTTCCCTGCCCGTGCAGGTCGCCGCGGAGGTTTTCTCACCGTTCATCCCTCTGGACAGCCGTGCATCGGGAACGCCCGGTTTCTACGTGCGTTTCCTGGTGCAAAACATCTCGTCAGAACCGGTACAGGTCGCCATCGCAGGCGTGTTGCGCAACATGGCAGGCATCGGACAAACGCAAAGACAGCCGCGCAACCTGCTTCATGAGATGGTGCAAGGGGTCGCTGTTCAGTTCACGGCAGACGCCTTGCAGCCCGAACACCCATCCACCGGCAATATGACCTTCGCACTGCGAGGGGGAGAGGTCAGCTACATCACCGGTGGGTATCGCGACGAGTACCGCTCGCTGATGTTCTGGCGAAACCGCTTTGGGCTGAAGCCCGTCTCCGTGTTACGTCGTTTCCGCGAGGAGGGCAAGCTGCCGAACCTGTCACCCGAATCCGCTCCCGCCCTGCCTGAGGGGTTCAACGCTTCTCGACTATCGCAGGAGGAGCGCGAACGGCTGCTCCAGCAGCTGCTCCGGCATCCGTTGGTATACGACAAATACCATCGCCTGAACGTCGTAGACGCAACACTCGTGCAATCGCCGGAGTTTCTGGAGGAAATCGCGCTTAACCTGAACGAGCTGCGCGAACGACAAATAGAATGGGGCTACGCTGCGCTTTGCTCCAGCCAGCAAATCGAGCCAGAGAGCGAAGGGGAGGCACTTTTCACCGTGAGCTGGTTCTTCCCGAACCACATCAGTCCCACCGGTGCGAACATCGGTCACCAGTATGCCCGCTGGTTCACCAACTCGCTCGACGTCGCACGGTATCTGCTGGACAACGCCACTAACCTGCGAGAACGCACGCTGGATTTCGTAGATGCGATTTACGACTCCAGCCTGCCTCCCGAAGCCGCCGACGCGATCAGCGGGCATCTGTCCACCCTGACCAAATGCACCTGGTGGACATACGAAGGGCACTTCGGCGTGTGGGAAGGACTCGGATGCTGCGGCTTCCATACGACGGACATCACCTATCAGGGCTCTTTCCCCATTATCGCCCTCTTCCCCGACCTGCAAAAGATGCAAATGGAGCACGGCGCGAAGTTCCAGCGCGAGGACGGGCGCGTACACCATTTCTTCACCCCCGACTTCAGTGCAGTGGACAACGGCTTCGACCGCGTGGATATGAACCCTCAGTTCGTGATGCTTGCGGCACGAGACTACCTGTGGACGGGCGATGGAGGCTACCTCGAGCGGCTGTACCCGCACATCGTGCGCGCCATGGACAACACACTGCTGCTGGACACGGACGGAGACGCCCTGCCCGATACCGACACCCGTCGCAACACCTACGACGTTTGGGACTTTCAGGGCAGTCCTTCCTACATCTGCAGCCTGTGGCTGGGCGCGCTCAAGATAGCCGCGAGGCTGGCGCAGGAGATGAGCGACCCGCAGCGTGCCGCAAAATGGCAGGAGCTCTACGAGAAAGGTGTCAGGAGCTTCATCCAGAAGCTGTGGAACGGTGAATACTTCGTGCTGTGGCGCGATGGCGACCTCGTCGACGGATGTTGCATGAGCGACCAGATTAGTGCAGACTGGTTCTTCGCTGTAAGCGGTTGGGAGCCCGTCATCCCCGACGAGTTCATCGAGCGTGCGCTGAATGCCGTGATGCGTTACAATTTCCGCCCGGGCGAAGGCTTACGCAACGCCTCTTACCCGCCCGGTCAACCGCACCGCCTCGCGGCATCGGGTAACCTGCAGGCAGATGCGCTGTGGACGGGCATCGAGTACACGGTAGCCGCCCTGCTGCTTGCTCGCGGAAGGGTCGCGGAAGGCATGGCAATTGTGCGCGACATTCACGACCGCCATCTGCGAGCGGGGCGTTTCTGGAACCATGTGGAATGCGGCAACCACTATTACCGCGCGATGTCTGCATGGACGCTGCTGAACGCACTGACGGGCTTCGCATGGGATGCCCCGCGAGGCGAGCTGACCTTATCCCCGCCCATTCGCCTGTTGGAGAGCCGCTATCCCTTCTTCACACCAGTAGGCTGGGGCATCTACTCCGAGAACACAGGCGCGGCAGGCCCACGAGTCAGTATCACCCTGGTGGACGGCGAAATGCGGTTGTGCAGCCTGAAGCTCCCGCGCTGGCAGGGGTCCAGCAGTGTCTCGCTCACGATGGATAAGCAGCCGTTGAGCGCGGAGGTGCTGCCGAATGGACCGGGTATTCAGCTGCGCTTTGTCACCTCGGTTGTCCTGACCAAGGGACGCGAGATAACCATAGAGGGATAGTATCCGTACCAGCGACGACACCGGGTGGGGTCAAAAAAGTGGGCTGAGGGAACCCTCAGCCCACCTGGTTACAGAACCCTACTTTTTTCGCCGTCGAAGCGCCAGCAGTCCCACGCCGATGCCCAACCCGGCAATCGTCGCAGGCTCTGGCACCACCGGCAAGGCGGTAATCTGTCCGCGGATCTCGCCCGCGGGGAAAGAAGTGGTGTGGATGTTGACGTAGGTGTTGCCACTCAGTAAGTTCGCCTCTTCTGCCGCGGGGAACGGCGCGTTGTTAATCACCGTGATGAGCTGTCCCCCCAACACGGCATAGCTGCTCCCGCCGCCGATGCTGAAGATAACGGGGCCGTTGCTTCCCGCAGGAGCGCGGTGAATGTGCGATGCGGTCAGGTCGCTTTGCGCGATGCCGCTCACCGTTATCGCCAGGCTGATGGTTTTGGCAACGTCATCGTAGCTGCCAAAAAGCACCCCACTGGCGTTCGTCGACACCGGTGGCACTTCCTGCGAGCCGCTCAGGGTCGCTTGCAGGTACCAAAGTCCCGCGTGTGAAGGCAGCGCTACCGCCACCACCAGCGCTACCAGCAAAGCCAAACGTGCTGTCAGTCCTTTCAAAAAGCTATCCCTCCTTTCGTCGTAGGTGCTTGCGCCATGTCCTCCGTTTTACCTTGTTCACTGGTGTCTTGCTTGCGCGAGAACAAATTAGCCTAAGCGAACGCCCAGGCTATTCTCGCGTTGTTTGCCTATGCTCTTTTCCGTCGCAGCAATAGCAGTCCCAGACCTGTGGACAGACCAACCAGCGTCACAGGTTCAGGCACCGGTATCAACTGACCCCGAATGTCCTTGACTCCGCCTGGCGTGGTGATCTGGATGTAGGTATTACCCGCTAGAAGGTCAGTCTCATTCGCGGCTGGGAATAGCCCGCCTACAATAAAGCGCGAGTAAACAATACCGCTTCCAGACCATGACGCACCGCCATCGAGGTCATAGATGGCGGGGCCGTTCGTGCCCGGCGCGCCCACGTAAATCTTTGCAGAGAGAATCTCGCTCTGGGTGAGTCCGACCTCATAGACCGCCAGGCTGAACAGCTTCGACACATCATCGTAGCTCATGATAGCCTGCCCGAAGGCGGTGCTACTGGTGGGCGGAACCACCTGGCTACCCGTGAGGTTCGCTGTCAACACCCACACCGTGGCGCTGGAGGGCAGGGCTATTGCCGCAAGCAACACAGCAAAAAGCCCCAACCGGATTGCGATTCGGTGCATACTCCATCCTCCTTTCATCATCATGGACGGTTGAGCAACCATGCTGGTGCGAGCTGTGCTCCCACCTTGCTTCCAGTATACACCCCTCAATTCGTCTTGTCAAGCATTTTCACGGGGCAGTTGCAAACTTTTTTGGAAAATTACCCTGGTTGCACCCCAGCCATGAAACACGGGCATCCGTTTTGTGTCCACCTCGATAGAAAAAGTAAGCAGGACACATGCATCGACAAGTAGAATTGAATTAGTACGCAGTGCAACATCTCGCTGTCCTCACCTCTTGGGGAAGGAGGTAGCAACATGAAAAGGGTCTTTGCCGTGACGCTGGCGTTGTGGTGCTGGTGGAGTGTGGCTCATGCGCAAAGCGCAACAGTCATCAGCGGGCGCGTCGTGGATGCCGAGAACAACCCGGTCGCTGGCGCACAGGTATACTATTACCCGAACATCGTGGTGGCATGGTTGGGTCTGCCAGAGCAAAGCTTTGCGCACACCACTACCGATGAAAGAGGACGCTATCGCTTCGTGGGTGTCGTGCCGCCCTCTACCCTCTCGGCAGTGGTGGCATTCCACCCCACGTTGGGTTGCAGTACCATCCGCATGGGGTCGAGACCTTCATTTACCCTTCGCCTGCAACCGCTCAAACAGTTCGACGGCAAGGTGGTGAACGCCGAAGGTCGACCTGTCGAGGGAGCACGGGTGCGGTTAAATTACGTAGTGCTCCAAGGTGACAACGAGGTACTGCTCCCGCCGCCTGTGCCGCCCTTTGTTGCCACCATCAACGCGGATGGCAGCTTCCAGTTACCGATGCACCCGAAAACGTCCGGCGTTGGTATCCTGTGTTCTGCTTCGGGTTACGCCCCGTCGCTGGATATCCGCAGCACGAATTTGGAAAAGCTGACCAAAGAAGGTTTGGCGATTACCCTCAAGCCGGGTGCCCGAATAACCGCCCGCCTGGTTTACGCCCACAACGGCGAACCATGCAAACATTACCCGGTGCTGGTGGAGCCATGGACACACGTCACGACCGACGAGGACGGGCGCATCACTGCGGACGTGGGCACAGACTCGTTCGCACTGATGCCCGGCGCCTCGCTGTCTTCCCCCACTCTGGTTCCGCCCGGTTTCTTTATGCCGGTAGAGGTAACCAACCTCAAGCCCGGCACCACCACCGACCTCGGCGTGATCAAAGTATACACAGAGCCGGTGATAACGATAGAGGTGCGCGACGACAAGAATAAACCCGTGCCTTTCTGCGGAGTAACTATCAATCCCGAGGGGAGGCGCGCTGTCGGTGTGCGATTTCCCTATTTCACCGACAGCAAAGGCAGTTTGACGATTGCGCTTCCCGATGGCGAATACCAGTTCCAAGCATCTGGTTTTGCTTCGGGCGATGGTTACTACATGCCACGCAGCCTACCGAAGGTAACTATACAGCAGGGTAAGATGACCGCCCCGCAGCCGGTGGTGCTGCAAGTGGCACTCACGCGGGTGCAGCGCACACAAGAGGTTCAACTACGGGTGCGCACATCGCGCAACGAGGTACCCAAGAACATCTGGATGAACCTCAGCCCTGTGCCCGAGGAAGAAGTCGAGGTCAGCTGGCGTCCCTACCGCGTCGAGGGCGATAAGCTGACCATACAGGTCGGCGGGGAGAGCATGGAGCAGTTACTGATCGTGGACTACGGCACGCAGGAGGGTATCATCCTCCGCAACTTCAGCGTGAAGAACCCGCCCGCAATGGTTCGGTTGCAGCCTTTACCCAAAGTGCGCGGACGTGTCCGGGACGAGGCGGGCAAGCCCGTCGCCGGAGCAAAGGTCAGCCTGATAGTGGGACAGGAGCCGCAGTACCAATTGTCCGACGGAAGCACACAGCGGGTGTGGATGGAATACCCAACGCCGCTATCCAGCAGCACGGACAGGGCAGGAGGTTTCGTAATCGCGATTGTGCCGGAAAGCCGGTGCTGGGCGGTGGTTACTGCGAAGGGCTACGAGCCAGCCGCAACTATCCTGAGCAAAGGTCAAACCGCAACGATAAGGCTGAAAAAGGTAAACGGGGAGTATGCCGGCGTACTGGTCGACGATTATGGCGAGCCCATTGCGAAGGCAAATCTGCTTTTGCAATACGAATTTCCGAACAGCCGTACGGCGCAGAATTATCGGCAGCGCCGCGTGCCGTCAAGGGCTATCCCCCTCGGTAGTGTAACCACCGACGACAGCGGAAGATTTTCGCTGAAAGGGATGCCCGCTTCGCTGCTGCTGACACCGCGTCTGCAGAACCTGCCGCTGACACCCATCCGCGTGAAACCATCGACGGACATCGTGCTGACCTTCGGTGCCAGGCGGCTGCCATGGGACCGCGGCGGCGAAGCACCTCCCAAGCCGAACGTGGAGAAGCTGCTGAGGCGAGTGGAGTGGCTCCAACCCGTGCAGTGGGAAGGCAAAAACACTTTGCTCGTTTTCACCGCGCCTTATCTCGCGCAGAACCACTGGCTGTTGGAGACGGTGAGAAGCCAGATGCGGGAGGGATGGCAGGTGGCGATTGTGCTGGATACCGCCAGCCGACAGGAAGCAGAGCGGTACCGCAGCCGGGAACAGCTGGATGTTCCCGTCGGCTTCTGGAAGCGCAGCCCGCAACAACCCGCTGCGCCTGCGCTGCCTCTCATCCTGCCTGCGATGCCCTACGTGGTTCACATCGGTGCGGACGGACAGCCGGCGCGGCAGGGCATCTCGATGGAAGAGTTGCCCAAAGTAGTCGGAATGCTGCAGTAGATGGGAAGGAGGTGCATTAGCGATGCGACGCACATTCTGTGCCATCGCCCTGGCGTGTGCTACCGCCCTTACTGTGACGTGGGCGCAGGAAGAGACCGTGCGCCCTCAGGGGCAGGTACGCTTCCTGCAGTCAACAGGTGAGGAGGCGGTTCGATTTATCACGCCTACTCATACGGTGCAATGGCGCAACCAGCCACCGAAGGAGGTCAAACTGCCCGACTGGGCAAAGGCTTCATGCCGGTATGGCGTGCTGAAGCTGGGCAAGCCTCCGCAACACTGGCATCTGGTCATGGACCCGAACAGCAATCGTCTGGCGGTGGACGTCAACCGCAACAATGACCTGACCGACGACGAGCTGCTGCGGGGCTCTCCCGACCCGGTATGGTACTTCGGTGTTTGCTACGGTCCGTTCCGTCTCACCGTGTCCCTCAATGGCGTGCTGACGTCGCGCTACTTCAGCCTGGTGATGGACGAGGTCGGATCGAGGCAGACATACCTGCGCAGCGAGGATTACCGCCTGTTTGAAGGGGAGGTGAACGGCAACACGCTCAAAATCGCCCTGCTGGACGCCAATGCCGATGGGGCGTTCGACACGCCGGCAAAGACCCGCTGGGATGGCGACCGGTGCGTCTTTCTGCCAGACCGGCAACAGCGACCTGTGCCGCGCTTTTACCAGCTCGCTGGGCGCACCTATAGACTCACTTTCGCGTCCGACGGCTCTGCCTGCGAGTTTCAGCCGACAGAAATCGGCACCGGCACGCTGGTCACCGAGTACCCCGAGGTGCATCTGATAGCGATTGGCAAACAGGTCGGCTACTGGGAAGCCAGCACCACCGAAGGACGCCTGCAGCTGCCCGCCGACGAATACTCCGTGCAGACCTACCGCGTCGGCACGCGCGATAGCAAGGGAAATCTGTGGCGGGTAGAAGTAACGCCGATGGACCCCATTACCGTGAAAGTGACCGACGGCGAGAACAAGTTCCCCTTGCCGAAGCAGTTGAGGGCGTCGCTCGGCTTTGGCACGCGGCGGGGCGATACTCTGGAGGTCGCCCTGACACTGTCCACGGGAAACTGGCTGCACCGGGTGACCTCGCTGGAGATGAACGGCGAGCTACCGCCTCCCCCTACCCTGCGCATCGTCGACCGAAACGGCAAGACAGTCAAGGTGGAAAAGTTCCACTATGGCTGAGGGTTCACCTGCGCACTCTCGGTGAGAGTGCCTCAGAAAGCGGCATACCCGCTGAAACTGATACCGGAGATGGATACGGGTCCCTTCACACTGGAAAAGCGGACTTCGGTGATGGCATCGCCCAAAGCGCAACCGAAATAGCGGCTGCCCCCTGAAGAGGGAAAAGACGGACAAAAGCGAACAGGTGCTCATGCCGACACGGGTTTGCCGTGCCGTGAGTGTGTGCTTACTCATCTACGGAGGGTATCATGAGCGCTCAGGTGGCGAACCGCCTCGTCTTCCTGCTTGCCTGCGCGGGGGTTGTCGTCGCTCTGGTTCTCGGTCTGGCGCATATCGCCGGAGCGTAGATAGAGCCTTTGGAGGTGCGGCAACTGCTCTCCTGAGAGACGATGTCATTGCCAAACACCTCCAGCGGCGGAAGTAAGCACAGGTAACGACAATTCCTCCTCACGGCGCGGCGGCACCTCGTTGTAGTGGCTGTCGCGCTCGATGGGGATACGCCCTGCCTCCAGAATCATCTCTATCAGTTGCCGGCGCGTCAGCAATTGCTGGCGTTCACCCGGCGCTTCATCCTGATACACAATCTCATACTCGTGCACCGTGCCGTCCACGTCGTCCGCACCGTACCACAGCGCTACCTGGGTCACCGCAGGCGTGTTCATAATCCAGAACGACTTGATGTGCGGGAAGTTGTCCAGCATCAGGCGGGATACCGCGATATTGCGCAGGTCATCGTAGCCAGACGGATGAGGCAGATGCTCCAGCTCCGTCCCCTCTGGGTGGAAGCTGAGCGGTGTCAGCGCCAGAAAATGCCCTGTTTCGTCCTGCAGCTCGCGCAGGCGAATGAGATGCTCCACGCGCTCCTCAATCGTTTCGATGTGCCCATACAGCATGGTGGCATACTGGCTCAGACCCACCCGCGCCGCCGCGCGGGCGACCTCGCTCCACTCGTCCCCACCGATTTTGCGCGGGAACAGCTCCTGGTGGATGCGCTCGGAATATATCTCCAGACCGCCTCCGGGCAGGCTGTCCAGCCCCGCCGATTTCAGCGTGCGCAGGGTGTCCTCATAGCTCATCCTCGCTACCTGCGCAATCTGCACAATCTCGACTGCGGTAAAAGCCTTGATATGCACCTCCGGACGCACTTCCTTCACCGCATGTAGAAGGTCTAAGTAGTACTGGAAGGGCAGTTTGGGGTGGATGCCCCCCACGATATGCACCTCCGTGATGGGCACGTGCAGGTACTGGCGGAGCCGCTGTTTGACCTGCTCAGGAGTCAGTGTGTATGGCGCGGGGCCGCCCTTCTTGGCGTAGAAGGAACAGAAGCGGCACAGCTTATTACAGATGTTTGTGTAGTTGATGTGCTGATTCCGCACGTAGTACGCCTTATCGCCGTGCAGCCGCTCGCGCACGATGTTCGCCAGGTAACCAACACCCGTGAGATTGGACGTCTGGTAAAGCAGGCGCCCGTCCGATTCACTGAGGCGAACGCCTGCCATGACCTTCTCATATATCGGCATCAACTCG
This sequence comes from Bacillota bacterium, assembly GCA_023511455.1. Taxonomy (NCBI): domain Bacteria; kingdom Bacillati; phylum Bacillota; species Bacillota bacterium. Next base: position 3,748 of record JAIMBJ010000013.1, on the reverse strand, counting down.
CTGCCGAGAACGCGCTCTGCAATCATCCAACACTCCTTGTGAGGCTTCGTTTAGCTTTATTATACCCGCTAATCATCGCCGAGCGTGCCGAAGTTCCTCACCAGGATGCCGAAGTCGAGCAGGGTGACTTCCTCATCCCCGTCAAGGTCTGCGTTCGCGTTCCAGTGAGTGTCGCCCGGCGCGGAGCCAAAAGCCGCCACCAGCGCGCCAAAATCCAGCAGCGTCACTTCGTTATCACCGTCCACGTCTCCATTGACGAGGTTCCACGAGAGTGATGCCTCGCCGGACAGATTTGCGCTCACCCGCTGGCGCAGCCAGTGCGTCACCTTCACCGCCACACTGCCGCTGCCCGCCAGCGCGGTTTCCACCGAGAATCGGCCACTGTTATCCAGCGATGCCGACAGGCTCTCCGAGTTGCTGCCCTGTGCGACGCTGATGGCTACCGGCAGACCGTTGACGTCGCCCGCGAAGTCGCCGAGGCGCACCGTGCCCTGAATCAGCACTTTGCGCACATCGAGCGAAGCCTCTCGGAATGCGCTCAGGTAGACTGTGTCTCCTGCGAACTCGGCGCGGAGTACCCTGCTTCCAAGAGACGCACTCAATGGCACCGTGTAGGGCAGGGTCGCTATGCCGCTACCATCGGTGCTGGCAGTGCCAACGGTGCTACCTGCCACTTTGAAGGTGATTGTCTTGCCGCTGATGGGTGCGCCATTGTCCTGCCGGCGCAACGTTGCCTGCAGGTTCACGGTCTGCCCGCGTCGTGCTGTCAGGTTATCCAGAACAATCTCCGGAGTCGCCTTGCTGATACTCAGCGTGCCGGAACCACTGGAGGGGTTGGCAGTGGTGTCGCCCTCAAATGTTACCGAAACGGTGCGGCTGCCCGTGCCCGCCCATTCGGGAACGGTGTAGGCAAGGCTGGCAATGCCGCTGGAGTTCGTTACCGCGCTGCCCACAGGAACGCCGCCCACCGCAAACTGCAGGGTCTTGCCCAAAACGCCTGCCAATGTATCGGTGCGTTGCAGGGTCGCCGTGAGGTTCACCGTGCCACCCAGCGTGCCCGATACGTTATCCACCAGCACGCGCGTGGTAACAAAGGTAGCTGTCGGCAGCGGCATCCGCCAGATACCTCGTCCGTAGGTGCCAACATATAGGTAGCCCGTCGTGGCGTTTGCCCGCAGGTGCAGGCAGGGGGTGCTGGGCAGTCCCAACCCCAGTTTTGCCCAGTTCGCGCCGCCGTCTGTGGTCACGAAAACGCCGGTATCGGTCGCCGCGATGAGCATGTTCGGAGCAATGGGGTTCACGATCAGGAAGTTCACCGGCGTATCGGGCAGGTTGCCTGAGATATTCGTCCATGATGCGCCATAGTTGGTGCTTTTGAAGACGCGCCCGCTGCCAAACCCTTGCAGCCCCACGTATACCGTGCCCGGATTGCTGGGATCCACCGCGATTCCGCCCACCGACCGCGTGGGCAGGCCGGTGTAACGTGCGTTCCAGGTATTGCCTCCGTCGGTGCTGACGTACACCGCGCCGTCGTCGGAGCCGGTGTAGATGACGTTCGAGTTGGACGGCGCGATGGCGATGACGGACAGCGTGCCGGAACCGCGCGTCAGGTCACCGCTGATGCGCGTCCAGCTGCCCGAAACGCCGTTGCTGGTCGAGCGATACACATAAATCGTGCCCACGTAGAAGGTGGATGGGTTGTTGGGGTCGTTCACCAGCGGAGCAGACCATGGCGAACGCGGGTCGCCACTGCCGTTAAATACGAAGCTCCAGCTGCTACCGCCGTTTGTGGAGCGATAGACCACAGCATAATATACTTCGCCCAACACGGTGTTAGGGTCGTTCCGTTTGTATGCCGCCCAGAAGCCATCCCCGCCCAGCGTGATGGCATAGTTGTTGGAAGTGGAACGCACCTGAGAGCCGTTATCCTGAGAACCTGCCACCAGTCGGTTTGCGTTCGTGGGATGTACATCGAAAGCGTAGAACTCCATGGTGCCACGGCCGCTGTTCAAGGGGGTCAGCGTCGTCCCACGATTGGTAGAGTAGAACAATCCCCCGTCGCTGCCGATGAAGATTTTGGCAGGATCAGTGGGGTCAAACTCCAGGGCATGCTGGTCCACGTGACCGACGGTCGCCTGTGGATTGATACGGGTCCACGAGCTGCCTCCATCGGTGGTGCGGAACAAGTCCACCTCTCCGACGTAGGCGATATTCGGATTACTCGGGTCCACGCGCATGACCAAATCGTACCACGACTGCCCGCTGCCGGTGGGTGCGCCGGTCAGCTGTGTCCAGCTGCTACCGCCGTTGGTGGTTTTCCAGACGCTGTGGATGCGCGCGCCCGCTGAGATGGTTTGCCCGAAGGCTACGTAGATGACGTTCGGGTTACTGCGGCACACGTCCAGCTCAATGCGCCCCACGCTGGTTCCCAGAGGCAAGGCACTGTAGCGCGTCCATGTGCTGCCGCCGTTGGTGGAGACATACACGCCGTTGGTGGAACTGCCCCAGATGTTTCCCAATGCTGCCCAGAGGATGTTCGGATTGGCGGGATGCACGCGCAGGGCGGAGGCTACCCCGCTCAGCGTGCGGGTGAATGTGCTGCCGCCGTTGGTCGTGATATAGATGCCAGCATCGGTGCTGATTATCCATTTATTGCGGTTGTTTGGGTCTATAACAATCTCGTTAATACGCTGACCCGAGAAGACGTTGTTGCCAATGAGCGTCCACGAGTTACCTCCGTCCGTTGACCTGTAGATGCCCACGCCGCCTAACGCGTAGGCTGCGTAGTACTCTTCTCCCGTACCCAGATAGATGGTGTTGGGGTCGTGCGGGTCTATCGTCAGGCAACCTACATACTGCGCCGTGAGGAAGTCTGTCAGGTTGGTCCAGGTGGAGCCGCGGTTAGTGCTTTTCCAGACGCCCCCTTTGGAGACGCCGATGTAGATGGTGTTGGGGTCGGTGGGATGGATGGCGATGGCGTTCACGCGGGCAAGCCAGTTCTGGTTGGTGCTGTCCGGTCCGAAGAACTCCCACGTGAGCGCTTGCCCCTGTAACCCCTCACCCTGATACACAGGCAGCTGTTGCGCCTGTTCGTATGCCCTGAGCCATGCCCCTGCTGGCACATCGTTGTACGGGAAGGCACGTCGGCTGTAGAACCACTCCAGTCGCTTCCAGGGTTTGGGCATACCCCACGGGTCGATCTCCTGTGCGACGCCCAACGACGTAATCGCCGTCCACAGGGCGAGTAGCAGCAAAAGACGCTTCATGAGCGCAACCTCCCGGGTGTTTGCAGACACTCACCCTATTGTAGCGTAAAGACAGGATGCAAGGCAACAGCGTTTGTGGAGGGCGAGGCTCGCGCCGAGCCGTGAACTCCTCCCTGCTTGCGGGGAGGTAGCGACGTCTGCGCACTGCCCTGCTGGTAGCGCAACACCCCGAACAGGTCATACAGGTTGTTGCTGACCACCTGTGCGCTTCCGTTCGTAATCACCCCTGCCGTGCCCAACGGGTCAAAGTGGTGCCATTCGTTGTTTCTGCGCACCAGCGAGATGCCCTGCAGATACAGCGCACTCACCGTCCAGCTGCCACCCTCCAGCGGCTTCTGCTGCTCCACCAACTCGCCGGCACCGCACGCCACCCCGCACGGATACCGCGTCCATACCCCGTTCAGGTAGTCCTTCCGCCAGCGACGACCGCCGTCAAATCCGTAGCCATACTCATACGCCAGCTGCACGTTGCCCCCGCCGTA
>JAIMBJ010000012.1 GCA_023511455.1 Bacillota bacterium | reverse complement strand
TTGGTTCCGAACTGCGTCTGCTCGGCAATGCGGTTCAAACTCTCCAGCGCGGAGCGGATTTGCGTCTGGTCCGCCTGCACGGCGGTCAGGTCGTTCACGCCGGTGTTGCTGGCGTGCACAGCCAGTTGTCGCATGGTGCGCAACAGGTTATGGATTTCATCCAGCGCACCCTCCGCCGTCTTGACGAGGTTTGCCGCATCCTGGGCGTTAGCGGTCGCCTGTGCCAGACCCACCATCTGCGCACGCAGGTTCTCGGAGATAATCAGCCCTGCGGGGTCATCGGCGCCGCGGTTAATGCGTAAACCAGAGGACAGCCGCTCTATGGAACGCGCGAAGTTATCGGAAACGTTGGTCAGGTTCCGCAGCGCGTTCATCGCGGCGGTGTTGGTGTTAATGCGTAGACTCATCGGCTATCGCTCCTCCTTGAACGGTACTGTAGGCTTCCTGCCTTTCCTCTGAAATCTTTCAGCCCCTAAGATTACTGGCTTGTCACCACTGATTATCGGTAATGTTACGGGGTTCTTTAGGGTTCGAGGCAGGAACATCGATAGCTAAAATCTAACGGGCAGACGGAGAACGATATCACAGGAGCAAGACACGGGGTGCACGGAGGGTCTCTTCTCTCCGTGTTCTCTGTGGTGAATCATACACAGGAGGAAAAACATGAACGCAACACCGGCAAGAACGGTCTACTATACCTTCGGCAACCATAAACACTGGGTGGATATGGTATGGAACTGGGGCGAGTTCGTGCTGCCCGCCAGCGTGCGCGACATGCTCCACCTGATGGACGAGACCGGCGCAAAGGGCAACGTGAACTTCGACGTGGTGGGCTACGAGCAGCTCGCCATCACCCACCCGGAAGCGTTTGACGCGCTGAAACAGGCGATACATCAGAGTCGGGCGGAAATCGCCGGGGCTTCCTACGGACAGCCTTATGGGCTGTTCTGCGGAGGGGAAGCGAACGTGCGCCAGCTGGTGATGGGCGTGCTGGTATGCGAGAAGCTGTTCGGGGTGCGCCCGGTCACGTGGTGGGAGGAGGAGTTCGACTTCTTCCCGCAGTTGCCGCAGATTCTGCGCCAGTGTGGTTTCCAATACGGCTGCCTCTTCTTCCAGTGGACGTGGCACACGCCGCACATCCCCATCGAGAGGGTCTCAAGGGCACGGTGGCGCGGGCTGGACGGCTCAGAGATACTCGTGGCGCCCAAGACCGACCTCTGCCTGCACCAGTGGCCCGAGGACTTCGAGAAAGGCTTGCGCCACGAAGCGGTGGAACAGATGACCGACCCGCTCATCATCCAGTGGCTGGAGCTGCTGCCGACGCCCGACTGGATGTGCCGCGCGGAGTTGATTGCCCCGCGCATGAAGGAGATCGCCGCACAACCGGAGTTCGACATCCGCTATGTGACGCTCAGCGAGTTCCTCTCGCAGGCAACGGGTGATGAACCGGTGCTGGAATATACACTGGACGACGTGTTCCACGGCATGTCCATCGGCAAGAACGGCGATGTGGTGCGCACCCTCAGCAAGCAGGCGGAAAGCGAGCTGCTGAGCGCGGAGACCGTCGCGCTGGTGTCGGGAATGCTGGGCAGACCCTACGCGCAGTGGGACGTGTATCCCGAATGGGAACTGCGGCAGGCATGGCGCGACCTGCTGCTGGCGCAGCACCATGACGTGGATGAGTGCGAAGGGCTTTGCGGGGACGTGGGCAAAGTGTATTACCGCGATAGCCTCGATCTGTCGCGCCTGGTGCTGGAACGCAACCTGAAGCATATCGCCGCGCGGGTGAGCGGCCAGCCGGACATCGTGGTGTTCAATCCACTGGGCTGGACGGTGAACGGCTGTGCGACCGCAACCGTACCCGCCGACCGCGTGAAATCGGCCCTTCAGGACGATGCAGGACGCCCATTGCCCGTACAGACGCTGTCTTCCGATGCAGAAAACGCCCTCATCTGCTTCCCCGTGCAGGATATCCCCTCAGTCGGTTACCGTACCTGCCGGTTCGTCGACGTTAACTTAGATAGCACCCCGCAGGTCACCGCCAACCAGGATGCCGACGCCGTCGAGATATGCAACCCGCAACTGCTGGTGCGCATCGACCGGCTCACGGGGGTGATTACCCGCTTACAGTCGCTTGTCAGCGGGGTGGAGTTCGTGCGCGATGAGGTGCCTCTGAACGCGCTGCACATCCCCTTCGGCGACAGGGTATATCGCTCGCAGGAGGGCGTGCAGTCAGTGCAGATAGAGCAGGCGGGACCTGTGCTTGCCAGCGTGGTGGTGGAAGGGGCACTGGGTGAGGTCGCCCGGTTCCGCTCGCAGGTGCGCCTGCACGCGCTCAGCCCGCACGTGGAGGTGGAAACATACCTGCGCTTCCTGCAACGACCAGAGCCGTCCATGATGCGCTCTTTGCAAACGGACATCGCCGCGCGGCTGGAACGCACCGAAATCTGGCATGACCACCCCTTTGCCGTGACACCCATCCGCGCCGAGGGCGTGTACCGCAAAAAATACCCCACCGGCGACTGGATGACCTCGCCGCAGTTTTTTGAGGAGGTGGTCAACCCCTTCACCGGCTTGAATTTCATCCTGCTTACCGACGGCACACGCGGACTGCAGTATCTGCACGCGGGCAATCAGGGCTTTTTGCGCGACGGCGACATCGTGCGTAATATCCTGTTCATGTACGATGCGTGGGATGAGGAGAACTGGGTGCGCGAGGTAACCCTGCGCTACGCCTATCGCCCGTGGGATAACGTACCTGCCCGTCACGTGCTGTTGCGCGAAGCCATCGCCTTCAACCGCCCTCCAATGGCAGTCTACCGGGACAAGGCGCTGGATGCCGTGCTGCCCCCGTCGATGAGCTTTGTGCAGGTGGAGGGCGATGTGGTGCTTTCGGCGTTCTACCGCGAGGGCGAATGGTGCGTGCTGCGGGCATACGAGGTCAACGGGGCGCATACCAGGGCGCGGTTCACCTTTTACGGTGCGGTGGAGCAGGCGGAAAGGGTGAACATGTTACTGCGCGAGCCGTCGCCCCTGCCGATAGAAGGTAGCACCGTGTCGGTGGCGTTCCGCCCGCACGAGATTGTCACCGTGCGCCTCCTGCTGGAAAAGGCACGCAAGCAATACCGCCCGCTGGACGACTACCGCAACGTGTGGGTCGAGACCACCACCATGGCGCATCGGGGATGACTACCTAACCCCCCAACCCCCTTCCCTACGAGGGAAGGGGGTGCCGAACACCCCTCTCCCACAGCGTGGGAGAGGGGACGGGGGTGAGGGCAACCAACACCTACCCCTCCAGCAGCAGACGCTCGGGGTCTTCAATCAGCTGTTTCACCCGCACCAGAAACAGCACCGCCTCACGACCGTCAACCACCCGGTGGTCGTAGCTCAACGCGACGTACATCATCGGACGTATCGCGATTTGCCCATCGATCACCACGGGACGATCCTGAATGCGGTGCATGCCCAGAATACCCACCTGGGGCGGGTTCAGGATGGGTGTAGAGAGCAGGGAGCCGAATACGCCTCCGTTGGTGATGGTGAACGTACCACCCTGCAGCTCTTCCAGCGTCAGCGTGTGATTGCGTGCCTTCTCCACAAACTGCGCGATCGCTTTTTCAATCTGAACGAAACTCATCTTATCGGCATCGCGCAGCACGGGCACCACCAGCCCCTCGGGGTCGCCGATGGCGATACCGATGTCGTAATAGTGCTTCAGCACCAGCTCCTCGCCCTGCAGCTCGGCGTTCAGCTGGGGAAACTCCCTGAGCGCACCGATGACCGCCTTCACAAAGAAGGGCATGAAGCCCAGACTGACCCCATACTGCTGCTGGAACCGCTCTTTCCACTTCGCCCGCAGCGCAATCACCGCGCTCATGTCGACTTCGTTGAAGGTGGTGAGCATCGCGGCAGTGTGTTGTGCTTCCACCAGACGGCGGGCGATGGTGAGCCGCCGCCGAGAGAGGCGCTGGCGGGTTTCGGCTCGCGCACCAGGTGGAGAGAGGACAGGGGTAGCCAGAGGAGGTGTGGCGACCGGCGGTGGTGTTGGTTCTTCCGCTGGCGGTGGTGTGGGGCTTTCTTGAACTTGCTCGCGTTCACGGAGGTATGCCTGCACGTCCTCGCGCGTAATCCTGCCGCCTGCGCCGGTGCCGCGAACCTCGCGCAGGTCGATACCCAGCTCTTCCGCCATCTTGCGGGCAACGGGGGTGGCTCGTCCATCGGTTTCCTCAGGGGCTTGCGCTGTCGGGGCGGAAGTCTCTGAGGCTTCGGTTTCCTCCAGCATCGCCAGCACATCGCCCGGGCGTACCACCTCGCCCTCCGCGCGGAGGATTCGCTGCAACACGCCTGCGTGGTCGGCCGGCACCTCCGCGTTCACCTTGTCGGTTTCCAGTTCCACCAGAGGCTCCCCAACCGACACTCGTTCCCCTTCTCGCTTGAGCCATTTGCCGACGGTGGCTTCCATGACCGTCTCTGCCAGCATCGGCACGCGGATTTCGATGGGCATCCTTGTCCTCCTTCACGCTCTAATTGGCACTTGCATATCTTGCGATTCCCCTACCAGGTCGAAAGCGGCGGCGACGATTTGCGCCTGGTACTGCTGGTGCCACTCGTGCATTCCCTCGGCAGGGCTCGCCATGCGCGCCCGCCCGATGTAGTGCAGGGGCAGTTGAATACCCAGAATATCACGCAGGCGCGGCGCCACGAACAACCAGCCTCCCATGTTACGGGGTTCTTCCTGCAACCACACCACTTCCTGCAGATTCGGATAGTGCTGCAGCAGTTCCGCAATCTCCTGCGCGGGGAATGGGTAGAACTGTTCCAGCCGCGCCACCGCAATGCGCGGCTCATACTGCGATGAATCCGGGCTGAGCTTGCCCGTCGCCAGAAGGTCATAGTACACCTTTCCACTGCACAGGATGAGCCGATGCACCTGCCGGGCTTCGCTGGAGGGTCGTCGTTCATGAAGCAGATGACGGAACCGCCCCAGTGCCAGCTCCTGCGGAGTAGACACCGCCATCGGATGGCGCAGCAGACTCTTGGGAGTCAGCAAGACCAGTGGGCGCGGATCGAGTGTGAGCAATTTCGCCTGTCGGCGCAGGATGTGAAAGTACTGGGCAGGCGTCGAGCAGTTTGCCACGATGATGTTGTTCTCCGCCGCGAGCTGCAGGAACCGCTCCAGACGAGCACTAGAGTGCTCGGGACCCCTCCCCTCGTAGCCGTGCGGCAACAGCAACACAAGCCCGCTGCGCTGTCCCCACTTGGAGCGACCCGATACGATGAACTGGTCGATAATCACCTGTGCCGAGTTGGCAAAATCGCCGTACTGTGCCTCCCACAGCACCAGCGTCTTCTCTGCCTGTACACTGTATCCGTATTCGAACCCCAGCACCGCCGCCTCCGACAGCGGACTGTCCCACACCTCAAAGGACGCCCGCGCGGAGGGCAGGTGCTGCAGCAGGTTATACTGTTCGCCCGTTTCCACATCGTGCAGAACCAGATGCCGCTGGTTGAACGTCCCGCGACTAACATCTTGCCCTGTCAGCCGAATGGGCGTACCCTCCGCCAGAATGGACGCCAGGGCGAGAATCTCGGCGTGTGCCCAGTCTACCTTTCCCTCTGCCGTCAATGCCTGGCGCCGCACAGCGAACGGTTTCTGCAGCTTCGGGTGCAGGTGGAAACCTTCCGGAACCTGCGTCACCTCCGTGTTCAGCCGCTGCAACAGCGCAGGGTCTACACCCGTATCGATGCGCTCTTCCACTTCCAGACTGCCCAGTCCGCCGAATTCACCGCCCGCTTCCAGTCCCGCCAGCGGTTTGCGGATATGGATTTCGACATTCTCCGCCACCTTGCGCCTTAAAGCATGCAGGCGCTCGATAGCCTCCTGCAACATTCGGTCTGCCTCTTGCTGGGTGATGACCCCTTTTGCCACCAGCCGACGCACCCACAGCTCGCGCACAGTTGGGTGCTGGCCGATGCGCGCATACATCTGCGGCTGGGTGAAGGTGGGTTCGTCGTTCTCGTTATGCCCCCAGCGGCGATAGCCCACCAGGTCGATAATCACATCTTTCAGGAATCGCTCGCGGTAGGCGTGCGCCAGGCGCACAGCCGTCAGGCAGGCTTCGGGGTCGTCCGCGTTCACGTGGATAACCGGCAGGTCGAACCCTTTGGCAAGGTCGCTGGCATACTGGGTAGACCGTCCATGCTGGGGCAAAGTGGTAAAGCCAATCTGGTTGTTGGCAATGAGGTGAATGGTTCCACCTGTTCGATAGCCGGGAAGCCGATAGAGGTTGAGCGTTTCGGCAACAATGCCCTGCGCAGGGAAGGCGGCATCGCCGTGTATCAGCACCGCCAGCGAGATGCGCTCATCCTGTTCCGGTGCGCCTGCCCGGTCGCGTCGTTCCCCACAGGCGCGCGCCATGCCTTCCACCACCGGGTTCACCCACTCGAGATGACTGGGGTTGGGCGCAAGGTAGATGTCCATGCGCACCTGCTCGCCCTGCTGGAAGGCGCGATAGCCGCCCAGATGGTAGACCACGTCTCCGGTCCATCCCTCGTCGCTACTGCCCGCGTAGGCAACGCCCGGCGGATTCTGCACCCCCAGAAACTCGGCGATAATCTGCTCGTAGGGCTTGCCCAGAATGTGTGCCAGCACGTTGAGCCGTCCCCGGTGCGCCATGCCCAGCAGGATGTAGCGGGTACCGGCGCGCGCGGCATCGGTGATGAGCTCGTCGAGCATCGGTATCATCATGCCCAGCCCTTCCAGCGAGAAGCGGATGTGGCCGGGAAAGGCGCGGTGCAAGAATCGCTCCAGTGCTCCTACTTCGGTGAGGCGATACAGCAGTCCCTTCTCGTCTATCGGGTCGTTGGGTGGCGCGAAGCGACGCGATTCCACCGCCTCTTCCCACCATGCCCGCTCTTCCGCCCGCTCCAGATGCTCGAACTCGTAGCCGATGGTGCCCTGATACACCGCACGCAATCGCTGGATGACCGTCCATGCGTCCGGGGCATCATGACTGAGTACACCGCCGATAATATGCCCGGGCAGCGTGCGCAGCTGCTGTTCGGTGATACCATGTGTCTCTGGCTGTAGAGTGGCGTCACCGGGGGGAGGCGTGCCCAGCGGGTCAATCTGCGCCGCGCGGTGTCCGTGCGCCCGGATGGCTCGCGCCAGCGTCACGGCAGCAGCAATCACACGGCAGTCCACGCCTGTCGGCACACTGGGGGGCACGTCCACCACCGGAGGCGCGCCAAATCGCTGGAAAAGCTCGCGAAACTCCAGAGGTACGGATTGCGGTTCCCGCTGATATGCCTCATAAAGTCCAGCAAGGTAAGCAAGGTTTAACGGAGACAAACCCTGCCAGGGTTGCTTGTCGGCTTTGTGTGTCATGGTCGTTCTATCCTCCCCCTAACGCCCGCAAACATCATCATAGCACCTGAGCGCATGGTGGTCAATCACTGGCGGCGACACCTCTGCCACAGGAGCCCGGTTTCTATACGATATATAATTATAACCGCTAGGAGATTATACCTGTTCCTCCGCATCAACGGTGTGCCGCCGCGTTGCGCGCAACTCTGGCGTCGGTCAAACGGCTGACGCAAGGGCAATTAAACCTCCGACAACATCTGCTGCCGGTATGCGCACAGGTCCGCCAGCACACACTGCTCGCAGCGGGGGCGTTGCGCCTTGCACACCTGCCTGCCGTGCCGGATAAGATGCACATGAAAGGCGTAGATGTCCTCTTCAGGTACCATCTGCTGTAGCAGGTCGTGCGCCTTCGCCTCGCCCACCCGACGGTCGAAGAACCCCAGCCTCCACGAGACGCGAAAGACATGGGTGTCCACCGGAATCACCGGCCTGCCCAGCGAGAAGCAAAGCACAATCGCGGCGGTTTTGGGACCGACGCCCGGCAGGCTCAACAGGTAGCGGCGGGCGGATTCGGTGTCCATCTGCTGCAGGAAGTCCAGGCTCGGCGTGCCGCCGTTGCGTTCGGCGATGGCGCGCAATACCGCCTGAATGCGCGGCGCTTTACTGCTGGCGAGCCCACCCGGGCGAATGGTTTCCTCCACCAGCTGCGTGGGGGCGTCCATGACCGCCTCCCAGCTGGGAAATCGCTCGCGCAGCTGCTGATACGCCCTGCCCGAGTTCACGTCGGAGGTGTGCTGCGACAGGATGCACGCCACCAGTTCCTCCAGTGGGGGCATCCGCTGTTTCAAGACAGGACGCCCGTGCTGTGCGTCCAGCCGCCGTACCACCTCCCGCGCCAGTTCGGACGGGGATAACCTCTGCTCCATCCGCCTCCTCCCAACCGTTTTCGGCGTACATGGTACTGGGTGCGGCACGGCAAAATCAAGGGGCAGGGGACACGCCCCGGCGGTATGCGCCTATCGCCTGCGCTGGCGCAGGGGCTGCAGGCAGACCACCGGCTCGCGTGCCAGCGCCTCGCGCAGGGGAGTCAGGTCGGGCAGCCCCAGTACCGCACGGAGAGCCTCGTCGATGGCGCAACGGGTGTCGTCCTGCGGCATCTGTGGCAGGGACAGCAAAGGCTGCTCCGCCAGCGCGTCAAAGGTCTGCGCCAGCCGACGCAATGCGCCCTTCTTCAGCCCGCGCACGTCCAGCACCGGCATCGCGCTCAAGGTGGGCTTTTTGAACTTCGTCCATGCCCCCCGTGTCTCCACGCGGTTGGCAATCAGCAGCAACACCCCCAGCGTGCTGTTGAGCCACAGTACCAGCGACTTCCCCGCCGCATCGTCCAGCCCCGCCTTCAGGCGCACGGGCCACCACGATGCCGCCAGCACCGCCTCGGGCAGCCACGCGGCAATCAGACGCTGGGTGTTCAACCACATGCGCTCCACGATGATGATGTTTCCCACCTGTGCCAGAAGAGTTTTGTAGTATTCGAGAGATTGCTGCTCTTTCGGTGTCGCCTTCCGGACGAGGTAGCTGTTGGGTTGCTGTAGCGGCGTCACAGCCTTTTCGGAATCGTGTCCCCAGACAGCGGGTGTACCGGGTGGTTGGTCAACCACATCGAAAGTTGCCCATAGGCGGCGGATGTCCGGTCCCAGCTCTCCGAGTTCGCGCAGCGGGCAGAGGGGCACGCTCGCGCCCTGCCATTCGCCGCGTTCCTGCAGGCTCCACAGCGCGTGCACCAGTTCGCCCTGTGCGAAGGCGCAGGGGGTCATCCAGTGCGGTTGCTCACGCAGTTTCGCCCACGGCACCTGCACCGCTTCGCCCACCTTCTCGTCGCCCAGCCACAGGGGATGCGCGGCGTCCGACGCGGGCGACAGTGATGCCTGGCGGATGGCCTCGGCGGTCATCAGCGCGTCCACGGGGTTATCGGGGTTGCGCCACAGGTTCACGTACAGCGTGCGGTCGTCGGGGGAGGGGCGTCCCCTGCGCGCCACGAACAGCACCTCGCTCAGGTCGGTGTTTTCCGAGAAGTTCCATCGCGCGGGGTCGTGGCTGACGATGACTGTCTCCAGATGATAGCCTTTGCCCAGCAGCTGGCGCGAGGGCTGCCACTCCACCCCCGACAGCAACGCCTTGGGCAACACGAAGGCGAGGCGTCCTCTGGGCAACAGGTAGCGGTCTGCCAGCGCGATGAACACGGCACCCAGTCCCGCGGTCACCGAAGCCTGCAGCTGGTTGCGTCGGATGCGTTCCTGCAGGGCGTGTTGCAGCTGCGTGCGCTCTTCCTGGCTCGCCGAGCCGAACAGCAGGTTATCGCCGCAGGTGCGGGTGAAGGGCGGGTTCATGCAGATGAGGTGCAGTTTGGGCACGCGCACGCCCTGCGCCCCGGCGGAGTCGTCGGTGACGCGCTGCGCTTCGGTGGGAAAGAGGGAGAGCGCGACCTGCGCGGGGGCGTCCTGCACGAGGTCGATACTGCCCAGCCGCGCCTCGCCGTCCTGCACGCCAAGCGGCATGGTGTACAGGTGCATCCCCTTCACCATCACTTCGGGGATGGGCAGGGCGAGGGTGGTGGCGGTGAGGTGTACCGCCGACTGCAGCACGTCGAAGCCCCACAGCCCGTTCTCCAGCATCTGCGCCAGCAGCTGGCGGCGGTGTGTTTGCAGGTCGGCGGCGCTTTGCAGGGTGGCGGCGCGCAGGAAGTTATCGGTAACCGCTTGCAGTGCCGCCATCAGCAGGGTACCCGTGCCGCAGGCGAGGTCGGCGATGCGCAGGCTGCCCGCGCTGTGGGGGTCTTCCCAGCGAATCTGCTCCCAACGTTCGGGCTGCAGGGCAACGCGCAGGAGGATGGTCGCCGCCGCGACGGAGGTGTAGTAGGTTCCCAGCGGCTTGGCGATACTGCCCAGCAGCAGGTGATACACCCTTCCGGCGAGGTCGTGGCGCAGCAGAACCCGTCGTCGAGCGATTTCGCGCACCGTCTGGGCGCACCGGCGCAGGGCGTCGTCCAGCGTGCGGTCGGGCGGGAGGGTCTGCAGTAGCTTCCGCGCGAGGTCGAACACCGCATGGTAGTTGATGTGGTACAGGACGAACTGCCACACCTGCAGCAGGGCGTCGTGCGGGCTGGGCTGTTCCATGCACTGGTGCAGGGTCTGGATGCGCGGGTCGGTGCGCACCAGCTCCTCCTGAAAGAGCATGGCGTTGACCACCACGAGGGCGGCAATCTGGCGAACGGCGGTTTTCTGTTCCACCTTCGTGGGGTCTACGGCAGAAGGCGCGATGCCCAGCGGCAGGGCGAGCCGTTCGTCGCTGACGCCAAGCCCATACAGCGCGTTGGCGAGGGTGTGAATCGCCTCGGTGAGCAGTTCCACCGCCGCGCGCACCTCGTCCTCCGAGGCGAGCAGGGCGTACGCGCCCTCGAGGGTGGCGTGCAGGTGGTCTATCGTGCCCGTATGCCAGTCGGGGTTTTCTGGCGGCGGGGTGCGACACACGCTGAAACGCAAACTCACGCTCTCCAGCGCACGCAACGCCTCTTCGGGGGAGGCACGGCGCAGGGTGTGCGGGTACACCACTGCCAGCGCGAGGTGCGCCAGCCCTCTATCCACCCGTTCCACTGCCTTGTTCCATGCCCGCAGGTCTGCGCCCGGCTGGTCGTCCACCTCGCCCTCGATAATCAGGCGCAAACCGCGAAAGGAGACCAGCACATCGGGCAGCGCATGTGGCAGTCGCTGTTCGGGCAGTGCGATAAGCCCCCGCCGCGATAACAGCGTCGCCAGGTAGACGTTCAGTACCTCCTGCCGAAAGCCGCCGGTAGACATCAGGAACCGCTCACTCCACGATAGCGATGGCTTCGATCTCCACCTGCACGCCGCGCGGCAGGGCAGCCACCTGCACTGTGGAACGGGCAGGCGGGTTCTCGGGGAAGAACTCGGCGTACACCGCGTTCACCGCCGCGAACTGCGACAGGTCGGTGAGGAAGATGGTGGTTTTTACTACGTTTTGCAGCGACGCCCCCGCCGCCTGCAGCACTGCCTGCAGGTTGTGCAACACCTGCCGCGCCTGTTCCGCGGCGGTCTCTCCCACGATGTCACCCGTCTGCGGGTGCAGCGGGATTTGCCCCGACGTGAACACCAGATTGCCCACCCGAATCGCCTGCGAGTAGGGACCAATCGCCGCAGGTGCCTCTGGGGTGCTAATGACCTGTTTCGTCATGCCTTGCCTCCGCAATGCGTTTTCCTGCTATTCGTAAACACCTAACCCCCCATCCCCCTTCCCTGCGAGGGAAGGGGGCGCCGAATACCCCTCTCCCGCAGCGTCGGGAGAGAGGCAGGGGGTGAGGGCAGATTCGCCACTCCGAACCGCCTTTCCTGTGACAGACTGGGGAGCCCAAACACCCCTCTCCTTGCAGGAGAGGGGCCGGGGGTGAGGTTGAACTGACCTGACCCCCCATCCCCCTTCCCTGCGAGGGAAGGGGGCGCCGAATACCCCTCTCCCGCAGCGTCGGGAGAGGGGACAGGGGTGAGGGCATCCTGTAGCCCCTCTCCTGAAGATGAAACAACCGCCTCCTGCTGTCGGCATCGCGCAAAGGCGGGTATAATGCAGGTATGCACGCGATTTTGGACGATGCAGACGCGGTACTGTTCGACCTCGACGGCACGCTGGTCGAGACGGGTATCGACTTTTCTAGACTGCGTGCGGCAAGCCTGCAGCTGATTGCCGAATACGGCATAGACACCGCCCCGTTACAGGAGCTGGACGCGCTGGGCGCCGTGGAGCAGGCAGTGAACGCATTGCGCGAGGCAGGTAAAGAGCAGGAGAGCATTGAACTGCGACAGCGCGCCTTTGCCCGCCTGCAGGCGATGGAGATGGCATACTGCGCCTCGCCCCGACCGGTGCGGGGCGTGTACGACCTGCTGGACGCACTACGTTCGCGGGGCGCGCGGATTGGCATTATCACCCGCAACGACCGTGAGGTCTCCCTGCGCACGCTGAATGCCCTGCAGATTCCGTATGACCTGCTGGTCAGCCGCGACGACGTGCGGCAGGTGAAGCCCCATCCCGAGCATGTGCAGGTGGTGCTGCAGCAGTGGAACCTCGCGCCCGCGCGGTGCGTGGTGGTGGGGGATTACTGGATGGACGTAGAGGCGGGCAAAGCGGCGGGCTGTCGCACGGTGGGTATCTGGCGGCTGGACGTGCCCATCAACCCCTTCCGCCACCATCCACCCGACCTGCTGGTGCGCGAGCTGAGGGAGCTGCTATGACCCTCTCCGTACTGATTGTCAACTGGAACACGCGCGACCTGTTGCGGGCGTGCCTGCAGTCGCTGCGCCGCCACCCTCCCGCCGAGCCGATGGAGGTGTGGGTGCTGGACAACGCCTCCCGCGACGGCAGTGCAGAGATGGTGCAGGAGGAGTTCCCCGAAGTACATCTCATCGCCTCGGATTGGAATCTGGGATACGCCGCGGGCAACAACCGGCTGATTCAGCAGGCGCAGGGTGAGTATCTTCTCCTGCTCAACCCCGATACGGAGGTTACCGAAACGGCACTGGATACCGCCGTGCGGTTTATGCAGCAACATCCCGAAGTGGGCGCGCTGGGCGCGAAGCTCATCCACCCCGACGGACGGGTGCAGCGTTCGGTGCGCTCCTTCCCGGAACCGCAGGCGGTGCTGTGGGAGTATTTGGGATTGGCGAAGCTGTTCCCCCGCTCGCGCCGCTTCGGTGCCTACCGCATGACGTGGTTCACCTATGACCGGATTGCGGAGGTCGACCAGCCGATGGGTACGTTCCTGATGCTTTCGCGGCGGGCGGTTGAGGATGTCGGGCTGATGGACGAGCAGTTTCCCATCTTCTTCAATGAGGTGGACTGGTGCTATCGGGCAAAGGCGCGTGGCTGGAAGATTGTCTTTCACCCCGAAGTGGTGATTATCCATCACGGCGGGGCGAGTACGCGGCAGGTGCGTCCGCAGATGATATGGGAATCGCACCGCTCCCTGCAGAAGTTCTATCAGAAGCACTACCGACATCGACTGGCGAAGCCGATATATGGGTGGATCATGGCAAGTATCTCCCTGAACGCCTGGCTGCGCACGCTGGGCAGGGGGCGCGAGGGCTGGCAGCGTGAACGAAAAGCCTGATGTGAGCGTGATTGTGGTCAACTGGAACACGCGCGACGACTTGCGCGAGTGCCTGCGCTCGTTGCAACCGTCGCACCATCCGGGCGTGCAGATGGAGATTATCGTGGTGGACAATGCTTCGTGGGACGACAGCGTGGCGATGGTCAAGCGCGAGTTCCCCGAAGTAAAACTCATTGAAAACCGCCTGAATGAGGGCTTCGGTAAGGCGCACCACCGCGCGGCGCAACTCGCGCAGGGACGCTACCTGATGTTGCTCAACCCCGACGCCACCGCCCATCCTGGCTCCATCCAGGCACTGGTAGACTACGCCGATGCTCATCCCGACATCGGCATCATTGCCCCAAAGGTGCTGAACCCCGATGGGTCGCTCCAGTACTCCTGTCGCCGCTTCCCTGTATACGAGGCGGGGCTGTTCCGCGACACCTTTCTGGGAAGGCTCTTCCCGCAGAACCGTTTCGTGCGCGACTACCTGATGACCGACTTCGACCACGCGCACACCATCGAAGTGGACTGGGTATCCGGCTGTGCGATGATGGTTCGACGCGAAACATGGGAGCAGCTGGGCGGCTTCGATGAACAGTTCTTCATGTACTGCGAGGATGTGGACCTGTGCTGGCGGGCGCACGAGATGGGCTGGAAGGTGGTATACCATCCCCAAGCGGTGGTCACTCACGCCATCGGGCACAGCAGCGACAAGGCGGTCAACGCCATGATTTGGCAGTTCCACCGAAGCCATCGGCTCTTTTTCCAGAAACACTATGCCCGCCGCTTGCCCGTGTGGAGCCGCTTGCTGATTCCGCTGGGGCTGTGGCTGCGGGCAAACCTGCTCATCGCGCGCAACTACTGGATAGCGATTCGCCTGAAGGTACTGGGGAGATAGCCCTGCCCTGCCTTTCAGGAGACAACAGGGCACCGGAAACCGGGCAGGAGCCTCGTCCCTGTCTGGTGAACCCAGAACACATGAAGAAAAAGCGTCTGAGCAAAAAGCCATCCGCATCGGTGCCACCCCAGCGTCAGGAGGTCGCTCTTTCCACGTGGCTTTTGAGTATCGCCCTGGTGCTTGCACCGCTGACTGCCGGTCGGCTGGAGGTCGGCGGCGAACCGGTGGAACCTTCCCTGCACGGGGTCGTCACAGCCCTCTTTACCACAGGAACCCTGCTGCCGGTTGCTATCTGGGTGATTGCCCTGCTCATGCTTGCTGCTGTGGTGTGGGAGTGGCGCAAATACCCGTCGGGCGATGACCGCATTCCGCCGTCAGCGCGTGTGCTGGCGGCTGGGTTGCTGTGGTGGATGCTGGCTTCGGTTCTGCCCTCGTCGTATCGCTGGGGCACGGTGGTGGCGTGGAGTTACTGGGCAGTGGCTATCGCAGCGGCGTGGCTTTTCGCGCGGAGGCAGGCGGAATCCGTGTGGACGATAGCGCTCGCTCTGGCAGTAGCGGGTACGCTATCCGCCGCTTTCGCCATGCGCGAGTACGCCGAGAACGTGCGCACCGTGCCCAACTGGCGCGTGTTCGGCACCTTCTTCAATCCGAACTTTCTGGCGGGGTACCTGTGCCTCACCATGCCCGTCACTCTCGCGCTGGCTCTGGCTACCTCTGGGGAGAGGAAAGAGCTGCGCTGGCTGCTGGGTTTCTGGGCGTGGATGCAGATGGTGGCGATATTGCTCACGGGTTCCCGTTTTGGCACGGCGAGTGCGGTGCTTGCTCTGGCGGTGCTGGTGGGCTGGATGGCGTGGAATCGGTCGTGGAACCGCCAGCGCGCCCTGCTGTTAGCAGGGGTATGCCTGGCGGTGCTGGGCACGGCGCTGTTCACCGCCCGCTCGCTGACGGCCCGGGTCACGCCACAGGCGGCTCAGGCAGGCGAACACTCTGGCGGATTCCGTGTATGGACCTGGCGGGGCACCATGCGCATGGTGCAGGCACACCCGCTGATCGGCACAGGGCTTGGGACATACGAAATCGCCTACCCCCGCTATGCCTACGTGGGCTTTACCCGTCTGGCGCACAACTCCTACCTGCAGATTGCGGCAGAGGCAGGCGTACCTGCGCTCATTGTGCTTCTGGGCACGCTGGGGATACTGGCGTGGGGTGTTCTGCGCACGGAAGCGCGTCCTGCAAACCCTGCAGACGCGGACAGTACGGATATGCCCGTTGACCCCCGCGTGCTCCGCGCGGGACTGGCAGGGGCGATTGCCGCCGGGCTGGCGCGAAACCTGATAGACTCCGACTGGTATATCTTCGCCTGCCTGTGGACCTTCTGGGCGGTCGTAGGGCTGATGCTCTCGCTGACCCCTCGCGGGAAGGGGCACGAGGTGAAGCTGAAACGCCTCTATGTTGCCCACACCGCCCTGCTGGCGGTTGCCTGTGTGGTTTTGACCCTGCGCATGGGCGGTGCCCTCCACGCAAACAGCGCGAACTGGAGCCTGTCGCAGGGCATTCCCGACGCGCAGGGCTACCAGAGGGCTCTGCAATGGGAACCCTTCAACGGCGACCACTACCTGAGTCTGGGGATGCTGTATCTGGGCATGGCGCGTGCAGGTGATGCTTCACACGCCGCAGAAGCCGAGCAGGCACTGCGTCGGTCGGCGGAGCTGATGCCGCTGTCCAAAACGTGGTACCATCTGGGCAACCTGTATCGGGACGTGCAGGGCGACCTGGAACGAGCCGCCGATGCCTACCGCCGCGCCCTGCAGCTGGACCCGCACGCTCTGCGCGTGATGGCAGAGCTGGGCAGAACGCTGGAGAGACAGGGTAAACTACAAGAGGCAGAGGCGGTGTACCGGCAGATGCTGAAGATAGAGGCAAGCGTGTACCATCAGGTGCGCGCGATACCCGAGCTGCCTGAGGTGGAGTACGCCTTCGCCTACGCGGGGCTGGCGCGGGCTGCGAAACTTCAGGGCAAACCAGAACGTGAGGTGCGCGATCTCTATGCCCGTGCCCTGCAGATACTGGACGCAGACCGCGACGCCCGCGAAAGGAACCCGATGGCGCAGGCGATGCGACGCACCGCCGAACGCGAGCGTGCTCTGGAGGAACTGCATCGGGAATGTGAACGCGCCTTGCGGTGAGCGGAGATGCCTGTAGAGTTCGCACGACCGTGGATGTTGCTCTTGCTGGCGGTATTGCCCGTTTTCTGGTGGGTGCACCGTCACAGTCTGGCAGCTCTGCCCCGCTGGCAGAGACAGGTTTCTCTCTGGCTGCGCCTTCTGCTGGTCGCCCTCATTGTTTTCGCGCTGGCGGGAATCCGCTGGGTGCGAACCACCACTGCTCAGGCGGTCTTTTTCGTGGTGGACGGCAGTGCGAGCGTGGAGCCGCAACAGCGCGAATCCGCCCTGCAGTTCATTCGCGACGCGGCGCGCCAGATGCGTGAGGACGACATGGCAGGCGTCATCGTCTTCGGCAGTGAGCCACAGGTGGTTGTGCCGCTGGGCGCGCGCCTGGACCTGAGCCGCCTCCCCGCCAGCAGCTCGCCCGAAATGACCGACATCGGACGCGCCATCAGCCTCGCCCTCGCCGCCTTTCCCGAAAACGTCGGCAAGCAGATCGTGCTCTTCTCCGATGGCAACGCCAACGCAGGCGACACGGTGGCGCAGGCGTTGCAGGCTGCCAGCCGCGGAGTGAGGGTGCATGTGGTGCCCTTCCCGCGCGAGGTGAATACAGAGGCACTGATCGAGCGTGTGCAGGCTCCCACGCTGGTCAAAGAGGGCGAGCCGTTTGAACTGCGCCTGTGGATACAGTCCACCCACGAACAAACGGTAGAGTTGACCCTGTTACGCGATGGACAGCCGGTGAAGACGCAGGTTGTTGCTCTCAGGTCGGGCAAAAATCTGGTGCGCATGACGCATCGCGAGGACAGCGCGGGGCAGTATCGCTACCAGGTATCGATGATGGCTTCGGTAGATACCTATCCCCAGAACAACCGCGGCGCGGGCTATGTGCGCGTGCAGGGCACGCCTCGCGTGCTGTACGTGACTGGCAGCGGCAATCCAACCCCGTTGTCCATCGCTGCACAGTCGCAACGGATTCGCGTGGATGTGGTCAACCCGCAGGGGGTGAAGACCCAGCCCGCCCAGCTGCAGGCGTACGACGCGGTGGTACTGCACAACGTAGCCGCATACGAACTGGGTATCCCTGCGATGCGCGCTCTGCAGACCGCGACGCGCGAACTGGGGATTGGGCTGGGTATGGTGGGCGGCGAGGATAGCTTCGGTGCAGGAGGCTACTTCGAAACTCCGATCGAGGAAGCGTTGCCCGTCTCGATGGATGTCCGCAAGTTTCACTCGTTCCCCAGCGTGGGTATCGTGCTGGTGGTGGACGATTCGGGCAGTATGGCGATGCCAGAGGGCGGAACCACCAAGATGGAGCTGGCAAACCGCGCCGCAGCGACGGTGGTGCGTCTGCTGACCGACCAGGACGAGGTAGGCGTTATCGCTGCCGGTTCCGACTGTCGGGCGGTGGTGCCGATGTGGCGTGTGGGCGAGAAGAAAGAGCAAATCCTGCGTGCGATTGCGGCTTTTCAGCCGGGCGGAGGCGGTATCTACGTGCGTCCGGGCATGGAGGCGGGCGCGAAGCTGCTGCAAATGAGCCGGGCAAGACTGAAGCACATGATTGTGCTCGCGGATGGCGACGACTGCGACAATCAGGAAGGTGCGATTCCGCTGGCTGCCAAACTGCGACAGGCGGGTATCACCGTCACTGTCGTGTGCTTCGGACGCGGCAAGGACGAAGCCTTCCTGCAGCAACTGGCGAAAGCGGGAGGTGGACGCTACTACTTCACCGACCGCATGGCGAACCTGCCCCAAATCTTCACCAAAGAGGCGATGATAGCCAGCAAGGCGCAGTACATCGAGGAGCCGTTCTACGTGCGCTACACCGGCGATGAGATTGTGTCGGGCTTCAACTGGGAGGATTCGCCGCCCCTGCTGGGCTACAACACCACCACCGCCAAGCCGGGCGCGCAGCTGGGCTTGCTCTCACACAAAGACGACCCCGTGTTTGCGGTGTGGCAATATGGCGTGGGGCGCAGTATGGCGTTCACCTCCGATGGGCGGGCGAAGTGGTGCGCGCAATGGGTGAAGTGGGCGGAGTTTCCTGCTTTCGCCGCGCGTGTTATGCGTACCATCCTGCGCAGTCTGCCCGCTGAGGATGTGCGCACACAGGTGAGCATCTCGGGAGGCAAGGGGTATGTGAGCATCGACATCCTGCGACAACCTGCCGGTGAGGATGAAGGCTCGCGTTCGCTGACCGCCAAACTGGTCTCGCCGACCGGTCAGGTCACGCCGCTGGTGCTCTCGCAGACGGGAGCCTCCCGCTACGAAGCCGCCTTTGATGCGCGGGGCTACGGAACCTACGTGGTCGCCGCGCAGTATCGCCGCCCCAACGGCACGGTTGGCGTGAGCGTCGGCACAGACACTATTGCCTACTCGCCCGAGTACCGCGACCTGAAGAGCAACACAGCGCTGCTGGAACAGATAGCCCGTCTCACCGGAGGCAGGCAACAGCCATCCCCGCAGGATATCTTCGGTACCCGGCGCGCTCCGGTGCGCGTGCCTTCGGAGGCGAGCATTCCGCTGTTGTTTGTGGTGCTGTTCCTGTTGCCGGTAGACATTGCCCTGCGGCGCATTGTGTGGCAGGCGGATGTGCTGCCGGAATGGCAGCAGACGTGGTCGCGCGTGCTGTTGCGTTTGCGACTGGTACGCAGTGCCCCTGCCTCTGCTTCCGCGACTTCGCAACTGTTGCAGCGCAAAAGGCGTCTTCGGGAGAAGTATGCGCCTCCGGCAGGGGCTGCGCCTCCTTCAGCTCCCGATGAGCCGACGCCTGTTGGCGAGGCAACCGCCCCTCGCCCATCTGCGCCGCAACCCTCCACCACCAGCGAGCAAATCGGCAGGCTGCTGGATGCCAAGAAACGGGCGCGGAAGGAAAAGTAGCGGGCGTTGTGCATTTGAACACCTGCGCAGGAACTCATTGCGTAAAGCGACACAATATGTCATTCTGAGCGAAGCGAAGAATCTCAGAGACCCTTCGCTAACGCTCAGGGTGACAGACAGCGAGATGCCTCGTTAACGCTCAACATGACATTGTTAAAGAAGACCAAACCGGGACGTCTGTTCCTCCAGCCCTCGCCAGAGACGCTCATCCGCCGTCATACCCGCCTGCTCCAATGCCATGCAGACGGCGGCAACCACCATCGGGAAGCGCGGTTTCACCACCTCTGCCATCGTGCTTCGATGCACCCTTGCTCGGAAGGCTTCGTGCAGGGGGGCGGTTGCCCGCGTTACTCCTCCCACGAGACCCACCTTGACCCGGTGGTACTGCATTCCGAGCTTGCGCAACACGACCACTGCCATCAGTCCCAGCTCTTTACCTGCGTTGCTGAGGATACGCATCGCTGTGCGCTCGCCCAGTTTGGCGGCATCCGAAACCGCCTGCGCGGCGGAAGCCAGCTGTCCCCGTGATAGCTGTTCGGAATAAATCAGGCGATGCAGGGCTGACAGGCTCTCCACACCGAAATGCTCCAGTATCACTCGCTTCAGCCACGTCGGTGGGATGCGCCCGTCTTCTGCCCGGGTACATGCGTTTATCGCCAGCAGGGCTATCCAGTACGCGCTCCCCTCATCGCCCATCAGGTATCCCCAACCGCCCACGGAGGCAATCTCGCCGTCCTCGTTCATCCCGAACGCCACGGAGCCGGTACCGGCTATCACCACTGCTCCGGGGCGCCCTTGCGTCACGCAATACAGCGCGGTGCGGGTGTCGTGCGTCACCACAACCTTGTCGGCAGGCAGCTCCTGACGGCAAATCTCTTCCACCAGCGGTCCGCCGCCGGTCATACCGCAGAGTGCCACCGCAAAGCGTGTATCAGCGGGCAGGGAAGCACTCTGCAACGCGCCGTTCAGTGCCGTTCGTAAAGATTGACGAAGACGTTCGGGACCGCCCGGCTCGTGGATGTGGTTGGAGGCTCCTCCCACCCCCAAACCCAGAAGGTTACCTTCCATGTCGGCAATCAACGCTCGTGTGGTGCTTTGTCCACCGTCGATACCCATTACCAGCGTCTGCGGCAACTCGTTCTCCTCCCTGTTGAGCTATCATAGTGTCTGTTAGATTCGGATTTCCGCCACTAATATCTCTTCATCCACTGCACTGCTTGCCTGTGCCAGATAACCGGAACCATCCCGCGTGCGTGAAACGTGCGCCACGATGCTGGAACGCCCCTCGATGACCACATCCTCGAACAGCCTACCTGTCATCATTGGATTGACGCCAATGACTTCGGGATACTGCTGGCATGCCTGCCACAGACCGGTTTTCCAGCTTTCCGCCTGCTCTTGTGTCCACGGCAGCGGGTTGAAAGACGGCTGCGCGATCAGGCGCGCCTTTTGTTTGACCAGTGCCTCGATCACGTCGGCGTGGAAGCCATCCAGGCAGATGGCTACGCCCAGCCTGCCCACTGGAGTATCTCCTACCCGCAGCTCCTCGACCTTGCCCGCACAGAGGTCCATGCCCATTTGCTGCTCCAGCGGGATAAGATGCACCTTGCGTTGTGTCAGAATCAGCCGACCGTCCGGCGCGAAGACATAGGTGGTGTTATACACCTCGTCGGGGTGTTTGGAGTGAGGGAGGGGTGCACTGCCTGCAACCAGGGTCACGCCGTGCTGGCGCGCCGCCTGCGAGAAAAGACGGCGATAACGGCTTTCCAGCCTTTTGCCCAGCGCCAGCAAAAGTGCCCGCGTGGGGGAGACACGGTACGTATCTATTATGTGTCGGATGGACGAGGCGTGGCGTTGTGAGAGTACCGCTGCCGCTTCGTAGATGCTCTTGCATCCCTTGACTGCTTCATAATCATCGAGGAATAGCATTCCCAAACCGATGTCCTCAGGGAAGACAGCCAGCACTGGAAGCCCCGCGCGTACCCGTTTCTTCGCCGAGGCAAGCAGGTCGTTCACGCGGCTCGTCAACCGTTTTTCGCTCTGGTAGTGCTCCAGAGTGGTGCGCATCTGTATCGCCACAAGGGCAACCTCACCGCCCGGCTTCATAGTCAGAACCCCCATGCCACTTTGTTTCTTATTCGACAGGATTTGTCATTTTCCTGCATTGGGTATCCGTCGTATTGACTGTTATTGCCCGTTGTGCTATCGTTTCAGTGGTATTTCCAGAAAAGGGGGGCTTGCCGTGTTCGCTCGCGCTATTCTGGTGGTTTTGGGACTTTTTTCCATGACTTGCTCTCACGCCCAAACGCTGTACTATATCGATTTCCGCAGCCCGCTGGAGGTCGCCCGCTGGCAGCCCACGCATTCCATCAGCCGCCTGGTGCCCACCCTGGATGGGATGCAAATCGACATCTCGGGTGAGGACCCATACACCATCGGTCCTGCCTACAGCCTGCCGAGAGACAAAGCGCTGTACCTGCGCATCCGCGTGAAGGCAGAAGTCGGCACCTTCTGGCAGATTTTCTACTTCCGCGAGGGCACCTGGGCGACGGAAGAGCAGTCGGTACGCTTCTTCGTACCGCAGGGGACGTGGGGCGAGCCGACGCTTATCCTGCCGGTGCTTCCCGGCAACTACCGCTTCCGCATCGACCCACCCGGTCCCTCTGGCAGGGCATGGGTGCGCTACATGAGCATCGAAGTGCGTCATATCCCGCAGGAGCCACAGTGGTTGCAACCTGTCCTCCCAAACCTGCAAGGCGAAATGCACGAGGTGCGTTCGGGCGAGGTCGTCCTGCGACATAGGGCAGCGGCTCCAGGCAACTTCGAGGTGCTGGTGGCGGGTGAGCGCATGGCGACCGGCTTTACCCGTCCCATGATTGGCTACCAGATGGGGGCTGAGAGCCGATGGCTTGCGTTGCACAGTGCCATCGAGAGCGCACGCCTGTGGCGCGAGGGGCCCGAGCTGGTGGCGGAATATCGTGCGCAAGATGCGGATAACGGCAACTGGCTGTTCACGCAGCGATTCAGCCCGAACCCTGTAGCGGGAACCATCGATGTACAGACACAGGTCAGCGTCGACCAGTCGCGCGAGGTGTATTTCCTGCCGATGTTGTTGCTGCTGCCCGGCATGGGTAGCTATGGCACGTTTAAAGGACAGGGGTTGTTTGCCGGGCTGGAGTACCTGGAGAACGAGCCGAGCAGTTCCGAAGCGGACGTTATCGGGGCGGCGGCGCGCAGGCAGGTTCCCGACAACCTGAAGATTACCTTCCCGCTAATGGCGATACAGGCGCGGGGGCGCTACGTCGGCTTGATGTGGCAACCGGATGAGAAGTTCTGCGCGTTGTTCGACTCGCCCGACCGCTTCTTCGCCTCTGGGGCACATGTGATGGGCATCCTGATCCCCGGTTCCGACGGTGTCAACCGCGAGGAGGGCAAGCTCCTTCCCAGTCTGCCGATAGTGCTGCAGCCGAACCAGCCTCTGGTGCTGAACGCCACCCTCATCGGCGGGCGGGGAGAGAGCGTGGTGCCCGCTGTGCAGCACTACGTCCGCCTGCGTGGTTTGCCGCCCTTGCCGAACATTGGGATGACCTTCACCGGCTACGTGTCGCTGGCAGCGGCAGGCTGGCTGGATTCGCGCATCCGCGAAGGCTATCTCTTCCGGCATGCCTACTGGCCCGGCTTTAACGCCCAGCCGGCGGCAGATGCGGCAGTGCTGATGGAGTGGCTGGCGGGCTACGCCTCTGACCCCAACCTCGCACAACGCCTGCGCGAAACCGCTATCGGTGCAATCGCTCAGGTTCCTACCTGGGCGATGAACTTCTATAACATCTCGCATAACGCCTATCCGGTGGCGGCGCTGGTGTACGGACACGTGGCGGAGAACATGGAGACTGCGCGGCAGGTGGGCTGGCAGATTGTCTCGCGGTTCGAACCGGATGGCACTCTGATTTACCGCCCAGAGCCCGGCAAGCCCGATTTCGGGCGCACACACTACGCGCCGGACGCCAGCGGCCATACCGCCGCTGCGGTGCTGCAGGTGCTGGAACATGGAGCGTTCAGCGGTGACCGTGCGCTGATTGCGGAAGGGCTGCGCTTGCTACGGGCAATGGACAAGTTCCGCAACGGCGTGCCCCGCGGCGCACAGACGTGGGAAATCCCCCTGCATACACCCGACATCTACGCTGCCGGGTTACTGGTGCGCGCTTACCTGATGGGCCACCTGCTGACGGGCTACGGGGACTACCTGCAGCAGGCGCGATACTGGGCGTGGACGGGCGTGCCGTTTGTCTATCTGGTTAACCCGGCGAATCAGAACATCGGTACCTACGCCACCATTCCGGTGTACGGCGCGACCAACTGGATCTCCCCCGTGTGGTTCGGTTTACCGGTGCAGTGGTGCGGATTGGCGTACGCGGACGCGCTGTACCGTCTGGCGGAGGTAGACCCCTACGGCGGACCCTGGCGCGCGATTGCCGACGGCATCACCGCCACAGGCATCCAGATGACCTGGAAGCAAAACGACCGAGAGCGGCAGGGCTTACTGCCTGACTTTTTCCTTCTTCGCCAGCAGCTGCGGGACGGCCCGCCCATCAACCCGGGCACGGTGCAGACAGATGCGGTACGGCTGTTCAGCGCGACGCCGGTGTACTCGCTGCGTGCGTTGCGCCCGACAAAGCTGCTGGTACACGCGCCCGGGCAAATCGACCAGACTTCCGTGCGTACTCCCCTGCCGGGCAACCCGCGCCGTTTGCAGGTATCTTTCCGCGTCACCCCTTGGTTATCGCGTCGTTACTATATCTTGATTAACGGGCTGGACGGGGTTCGGCAGGTGCGCATCAACGGCGTGCCAACGCCCATTGCGCCGCCCCACCAGTACCTGCCGTCGGGCAGTCTGATTCTGCAGCTGCTGGGCACAAGCCGGGTGGAACTGATTATGGAACCTGCTTCCCTTGCGCCCGCTCCACTTCTCGACGCGCCGCGCGAACAGGCGTATAACAGGTGATGGAGGTGGACATCTCATGCCGCCTGTGCTGAAAACAGAAAAGACGCATTTGACGTACGAGCAGTTCCTGCAGATGAAAGACGAAGACACCCACGCGGAGTGGGTCAACGGTGAAGCCATTGTGCTGATGCCGCCGAAAAGATGCCATCAGGAGGCGCTGCGCTTCCTCGCGTATCTGCTGGAAGAGTATCTGCAACGCAATCCAGTGGGAGAGTTCCTTTTTGCCTCCTTTGAGCTCTACCTGCCGCGCAGTAACGCTTCTCGCGAGCCGGACCTGTTCGTGGTGCGCAACGAGAACCTGCAACATCTGGATGCCGACCGCTTCACAGGCGCCCCGGATGTGGTCGTGGAAGTCATTTCAGACGACAGCGTACACCGCGACAGCGTGGAGAAGTTTCTGGAATACGAACGGGAAGGCGTATGCGAATACTGGCTGATTGACCCGCGACCGGGGCGCAGGGCAATCCACATGTTCCGCCTGCAGGAAGGCAGTTATGTACCTGTGCAACCCGATGAGAACGGCTGGTTCAATAGCAGCGTTTTACCCGGCTTCCGCCTGAAAGCCGGATGGTTCACCGCAGAACGTCTGCCCAACGCCCCCGCCGCGGCGCAGGAGATGCTTCCGCCACAATAGCAACGGGCAACCGCGCGGTTGCCCGTTGCTAACAGATGCCTACTGCCCCAGTGCCTGGGTAACCGCATCCTCCATCGCCTTCTCCGAGCCGGGCATAAAGCCGACCTGCACCCAGGCCACCTTGCCCTCGCGGTCAATCACCACAAAGGTGGGGATACCCCGTACCTTGAAGCTGTCCAGCACCTTGCCGTCTTTGTCCAGCAGCACGCGGAAGCTGTAGTTGTTGTCCTGCATGAACTTCTTCACTTTGTCCAGGTCCTCGCGGGCGTTTACCGCCAGCACCACCAGGTCGCCCGATTTCGCCTTCTCGTGCTGGCTCAGCGACTGGGTATGCGGCAGCGATTCCCGGCAGGGTGGGCACCATGTCGCCCAGAAGTCTATGAACACCACTTTGCCGCGCAGGCTGTTCAGCGAGACCTCGTTGCCTTCCATATCGGTCAGGGTGAAGTCGGGAGCCTGCGCGCCTTTCAGCGAGCTGGTGTCTTCTCGCGTCGCCTCTTCCGCCTTCGCAGGTTCTGCCTTCTTTGCGCCCGCCGGAGGGGTGAACGCGAAGACACCCTTCTGGATCGAAGGGTTCAGCTGCAATGCGGTAACCGTCTCCTCGTAGGTGTCGCCGTCGGGCATCTTGTATACCATGCGGTAAACCAGCCCATCCTTCTCGCCTGTATACAGGGTCATCGTGCCCCCTCTGCCTGTCAATTCCACCACGCGGCAGGGGGTGTTGCCGACCGTCTGCTTGCCCTTCGCCTGCGCCTTGTCAAAGTTCTGCTGGAAGAACCCCTCCAGCATCTTGCCATACTGCGGCTCCATCGCCATCGCGGCAAAGCCGGCAAACTGCAGATGCCCACCTACCAGAGGGCTGTCTGCGCTGACCTCTTGCTGTTGATAACTCTTGTTCTGCACATCATACGTGGTGAAGGTTTTGCCGTCGCTGGTGAAAGAGTATAGCGTTTTGCCGTTCTGGCTCACCCGCACCACGAACTGCTTCGGTCGCTGCAACTGCACCGAGCTGACGAACGTTTCACCCATTTTGATTTGCACGGTCGCTTTCAGGCTCTGCACCTTACCGTACGCCTGCTGGATGTCCTGTATGACCTGCCTGGGGGTTATGGACTGCGCCAACGCCGCGCCTGCCAGCCCCAGAATGCAGGCAATCATGAAGAACCGTTTCATCCTCTTCGCCTCCTCGCGAATGCTCTTTGCCGCAGTATACCAGAAACGTCCCATCAGGCACAAGGAGAGTAGGCGGGACGGGTAGAATCCGTTTGGAAATTGCGCAGTTGAAAGACCGTTCAGGGTTTTGCGACGGAAAGCGACATAATGTGGCACTCTGAGCGAATATATTGTCATTCTGAACGAAGTGAAGAATCTCGGACCCTTCGCTAACGCTCAGGGTGACAGGGATGAGATGCTTCGCTGACCCTCGGCATGGCATACAATCGTCTCCACAGTGGTTGAAAAATGCATGGCCCGTCAGGTGCCCATCGCAACTGCGTAAGTCCTAACAGGATTTCCTGCGCTGTTCCCATAACCTTTACCGCAGATTAGCAGAGAAAGGACCCGTTTACGCATGGCTCGTGTGTTCATTCTGCCCGATGAGATAACGATAGACCTCCCCGAGGGAACGCCGCTGGTGCGCGCGCTCTGGGAGGCAGGGGTGGCTGTGGAGACCCCGTGCGGCGGGTTCGGCGTATGTGGAAAGTGTAAGGTGCGCTTCACCGGCGGAGCGGTTCCCGACCCTACGGAGGAGGAGTTACGCCACGTACCTGCGCAGGAGCTCGCCGAAGGCTGGCGGTTAGCCTGTCGCCATCGGGTGACGGGCGATATCCAGGTGGAAGTGCCCGCCGAGAGCCGGCCTGCTATCGCGCAGGTGTTAACCACCGCCGTAGAACGCCCCGTATCCCTGGAGCCTGCCGTACGCCGTTTGCCGCTGCACGTGCCTGCACCGAGTACCTCCGATGAACGCTCCGACCTGCGTCGCCTGCTGGATGCCCTCCGAGAACAGCATGGCATTGCACTGGCAGTAGAGCAGGTGCCATTGGGAGTGTTACGGCAGTTACTGCAGACTCTGCGTGAAGCTGGCTTCTGCGTCCATGCCGTGCTTTTCTATGACCCCGAACATCCCGCCGCGAACCGCCTGCTGGCGGTGCAGCCCGATGAAACCCATCCCCTGCTGGGCATCGCCTTCGATATCGGCACCACCACTCTGGTGGGCTACCTGATAGACCTGCACAGCGGCAAGGAGCTGGCACACGCTGCCCGCCTGAACCCACAGGTGCAGTATGGCGACGATGTGGTATCACGCCTGTCCTTCGTCTACCATGACCCTGCGGGTTTGAAGCAGCTGCAGCACGCGGTCGTGCGCGGGATGAACGAGATTATCGCCGAGGCGTGCCAGAC
Organism: Bacillota bacterium; assembly: GCA_023511455.1. Taxonomy (NCBI): domain Bacteria; kingdom Bacillati; phylum Bacillota; species Bacillota bacterium. Next base: position 63,940 of record JAIMBJ010000012.1, on the reverse strand, counting down.
GGCAGGGGTAGACCCGCATGATGTGTTTGAGGTGGTGACCGTGGGGAATACCACCATGCTGCACTTCCTGCTGGGCGTCAACACCAACTCCATCGCCGTCGCGCCTTACGTGCCGGTGTTCACCGACCTGCTGAGCGTGGAGGCGCGGCAGATTGGCTTGCGGGTGAACCCTGCGGCGATGCTGACCACCCTGCCGTGTGTGGCGGGGTATGTGGGGGCAGATACGGTGGCGGTCGCGCTCACGCACCTGTTTGACCCCGACGGCGAGACTGCTCTCGCGCTCGACATCGGAACGAACGGCGAGGTCGTGCTGCGGCATCAGGGCAGATATTATTGCACCTCGGCAGCGGCAGGTCCCGCCTTCGAGGGCGGACGCATCTATCAGGGCATCCGCGCCGAGACGGGAGCGGTTTCGCAGATAAGCATGGAGAGCAACGGCGAAAACCGCTGGCTGCATGTAACCACCGTGGCAGGCGCGCCCCCCAAAGGTATCTGCGGGTCGGGATTGATTGACGCGGCGGCTTGCCTGCTGGACATCGGGGCAGTCAACGAAGCAGGACGCATGAACAGCGATGGCAATGGGCAATGGTGGGAAACGCACCTGACGACCCTCTGCGAGCAGAGAGCGTTCCAGCTGGTTGCACCGGAGGCAGCAGGCAATGCGGAAGGCATTGTCTTGACCCAGAAGGACATTCGCGAGCTGCAGCTGGCGAAGGGTTCCATCCGCGCGGTGATGGAGGTGCTGTTGCGGGAGGCGGGCATTGCCTGGCTGGACGTGCGCCGCTTGCTGGTGGCCGGGGCGTTCGGCATGTATGTCAACCTGCGTTCCGCGCAACGCATCGGTCTGTTGCCGCCGCTGCCGTTAGAGCGCATTGAGCCGGTAGGTAACGCCGCTGGGGCAGGTGCGAAAATCGCCCTCCGTTCCGTGCGCGAGCGCAAGCGCGCAGAGTGGCTGGCGCGGCAGATGAAGCATATTGTGATGACCGGCAATCCGCGGTACGAAGAAGAGTATATGGAGCACCTGGGCTTTATCGAAACTCTGGACTGAGGTGAAGAGATGCTTCCTCGTGAGCGCGTGCTGACCGCGTTGAACTTTCAGCAACCCGACCGCGTCCATCTATATCTGGATTTTCGGGCAGCCGGGCGTGATAGACGATATCGTGGCGAAGTACGGCACGTTCGAGGCTTTCTGCGATGCGCTGGAGGTGGACATGACACAGGCGTTCCCCGCCAAAGGGTTCCTGAAGCAGGGCGCACCGCCGAACAGCCCCGATTCCGAATATGAACCCGCCTACGGCTGGGTGTACACGCTGGACGCCGCGCTGGAGGCGGAGTTCACCGACCCCGACGACCCCGACATCTACACCACCATCCGCGCCGAGATCGAGCATCACAAGGAGCGACGTGGGCGCGCCGTGTTCGTGCAGACGCCAGGCGTGTTCGAGGCGGCGAACGGCGTCATCGGGCAGGCGCAGAACCTGATGGAGATGGCGATGCGTCCAGACCTGTGCAGGCAACTGTATGAACGTATCGCACGCTGGGCTGCCCGCTACGCCGAGAACTGTTTGGATCTGGGCGCGGACGTGATACACATCTCCGACGACTGGGGCATGAACCACGCGATGATGTTCCGCCCGCAAACATGGTGGGAGGTGGTCTATCCCGCGGAGAAGGTCATCTGCGACGCGGTCAGGCGAAAAGGCGGGTTGCTTTCGCTGCACAGTGACGGCTACATCACCCCGGTGCTGGACGGCGTGGCGGAGCTGGGTTTTGGGGTGGTGCATCCGGTGCAGGAATCGGCGGGCATGGACCCCGTGCAGGTGAAGCGTGAGTTTTACGGCAGACTGGGCATCTACGGCGGGCTGGACGTGCGTACCATGCTGGGGCGGGGTCTGCCGCGCGATCAGCTGGCGGACGAGATTCGGCGCGTGATGAACGCCCTGAAACCCGGCGGCGGTTACATCTTCTGCACGTCGCACATGGTGCAGCCGGGCACGCCGCTCGAAGAGGTGGAGTTCGCCTATCAGGTGGCGCATGAGGCGGCGGGCTACACATAGCCCTGCACAAATTGCTGGCTCCTCCCGATAATTTTCACAGGTGAGACTGTGTAGCGGGAGGTGTCCGGTGGCTGTTGTCCATGACCAGGCTTTAGGGCTACGAAGGCTGATTTCACAACAACCGGCGGAGGGCGTGCTGGGTATCACGCCCGGCTTGCGCATGGGCACGTGGGTGATCAGCGTGGTCAGCGGCACGCCGGAGTCCGGCAAAACCACCATCGCCACCAACCTTTCCGCTCTGCTGGGACAGACCGGGCGACACGTCGTCCTGCTGGATGGCAACGTGGGCGTGCTGACCTGTAGCCGTTTGCTGGGCACGGAGCCACGCTACTCCCTGGAAGACCTGTTCGTCGACCGACGCGACCTGCCGGAGATACTGACTGCCGGCGCGGCAGGTATCCGCGTATTGCCCGGCGCAACGCGCATCCTTGCCCTCAAACGCCTCTCCGCACAGGGGCAGCGCGACATCATCGAACGCCTGCGCAGTCTCGAAGTCCTGGCGGATGTGGTCATCATCGACACGGGCAACCCCGAATCCACCGACACCCTCGCCTACGCCCTGTCTTCGGATATGGTGCTGGCGATAGCCCTCCCGCAACGCGACAGTCTGCTGCGCACGTATAGTCTGGTGAAAAGGTTGCTTCTGCAGCGCGCAGACCTGCAGGTCGGCTGGGTCATGAACCGGTGTGTCTCACCCGTTCAGGCGCGGAGGATAGGAGGGCAGGTCGAGCAGCTGCTCTCCGCGCAGTTTGGCAGCAGGGTGCGGCTGCTGGGGAGCATTGTGGAAGATACCAGTGTCAGCGCAGCAGCAGAGCAAAACGCCTGTTTCTGGCTTTCCTCGCCCGACAGCCCGGCGGCGAAAGGACTATCTGCTCTGGCGGTAGAAGTGCGGTCCCGAATCATGCCGCATCCCGGGGTGGGCAAAGGTCTCCATGCCTTTCTGGCGCGCCTGTCGGACCACCTGCGTCCACCTGCTCTGCTGCCCATACCGAAAGAGGAGGAACACACATGGGTCGTAGCTTGAAAGTGTTGATTGTTTCCGCAGAGGTTGCCCCGCTGGCGAAGGTCGGCGGGCTGGCAGATGTGGCAGGTGCGTTGCCCAAAGCACTGCGTGCGCTCGGGCACGATGTGCGTGCCGCCATGCCATGCTACCGGATGATCGAGAAGAACCCCGACTATCCGGTGCGCACGGTGGTCAAAAGCCTGCCTGTGCCCATCAACCCCATGACCACCGAAGAGGCGATTATCCGGCGCACCCGATTGAAAGATGGCACCCCCGTCTACCTCATCGGGCACAAACACTACTTCACCGAAGCCACCGAGTCGAAAAAGATTTATGCCCTCGAACCAGAACCCTACATCTTCTTTGACCGCGCCATTCCGCTGATGCTGCAGGAGCTGGACTGGATGCCTGATGTTATCCATGCCAACGACTGGCATACGGGGTTCGTGCCGGTGTACATTCGCATACTCCATGCACACCAGCCGGAATGGCAGCAGGTCGGGCTGGTTTTTACCATCCACAATCTGGCGTATCAGGGCGAGTTCGGGTACGAGCTGTTGTGGAAAGCAGGCCTGCCCGAATGGCTGTTCCATTACGAACGGCTGGAGTTCTACGGGAAGGTGAACTTCCTCAAGGGCGGCATCGTCTACTCCGACATGGTGAATACGGTCAGCAAGACCTACGCCAAAGAGATACAGACGCCTGAGTACGGCTGCCGGATGGAAGGGCTACTGCAGTACATCGCCTCACAGGGGAGGCTGGAGGGCATCGTCAACGGCATCGACTACGAGGAGTACAACCCCGCCACCGACCCGCGCATCCCCGCCCACTACAGCGCGGATGACCCATCCGGCAAAGCGAAGTGCAAAGAGGCTTTGCAGAAAGAGTGCGGGTTTACCGTCAACCCGAATGCTCCCATCATCGGCATGATTACCCGCCTGGCAGACCAGAAAGGGCTGGATCTCATCGCCCCTGTTGCGAAGCAGATACTGAATCTGGGCTTCCAGTTTGTAGTGCTGGGTACGGGCGATCCGCGCTACGAGGAGCTGTTCAAGCAGCTGGCAAAAGAGCATCCCGAGCAGATGCGTGCTTTCATCGGCTTTGACCCCGACCTGGCTCAACGCATCTACGCAGGCAGCGATATGTTCCTGATGCCGTCGCGCTTCGAGCCGTGCGGATTGGGGCAGCTGATGGCGTTGCGCTACGGAACTATCCCCATCGTGCGCAAGACGGGCGGTCTGGCGGATACCATCGCCGACTTCTCGCCGCGTACGGGCAAAGGCAACGGTTTCGTCTTCGAGCTGTACGACCCGGCGGAGCTGCTGAAGGCTATCAAGCGTGCGCTGAAGGCATATCGGCAGCCCGAGGTGTGGCGCAAGCTGGTGGATACCGCTCTGCGCTCGGATTACTCGTGGAACCGTGCCGCAGGGGAGTATGCCGACCTGTACCTGCGCGCGCTGGAACAACGCAAAGCCAGTCTGGAAGCTGCCTGAACACGGTCTTGCTGGAGGGCGAGGCTCCTGCCGAGCTGTAAACTCTCCTCCCCGCGTGTGGGGGGCGGCGCAGCGGGCGGCTCGTCCTCCGCAGGCGAAAGCGATCAACTGGTAATCGTGGAATTGCTGTGTTATACTAACTATCGTGGCGGAGTGGGGCATGAGCGCAAGTCGGCTAAAGTGGTTCATTGCTCTCTGGGGGGCGTTGTGGACGTGGTTGCTGGCGAGCTGGAGCGGCATCTCGCTGGCAACGAGCTTTCTGCGTGCCACAACTGTGTTCGTGATGCTAGCGGCAGTGATGGTAGTGTTTGAGGTGATACTGGACGCCTCCAAAGGCGCACAGAAGCCCGCTGAAAACCGACCTGCCGCCGAAGATCCACCCGCCAAGGAAGAACCTCAGGAAGAGCGAGAAGCAGCGTAACCACCTTCTGACAAGATACTTCAGAGGAGAAAAGGCTGGTCATGCCATCGGCTGCGGAAATGGATAAAGCGTGGGAGCGCTATAAGCGGTATGGCGACCCACAGGCGCGTCACCAGATTATCGAACGCTATGCCTATCTGGTTAAAATTACCGCCGGACGTGTGGTCAGCTCACTTCCGCCCACGCTGGACCGCGAGGACCTGGTAAGCGCAGGCATCATGGGGCTGATTAAGGCAGTAGACCAGTTTGACCCATCCCGCCAGGTCAAGTTCGAAACCTACGCCATCGCGCTTATCCGGGGGGCTATTCTGGAACTGTTGCGCTCGGAAGACTGGGTTCCCCGCTCCGTGCGCGACCGCGTGAAGCAGCTGGAGCGCACGTACTCCGCCTTAGAATCTCGCCTTGGACGACCGCCTACCGAAGAGGAAATCAGTCAGGAACTGGGCATGGCGATAGAAGATTACCATCAGCTGCTCTGCGATGCCGGACGCACCAACCTGCTCTCGCTGGACGACCTGATTTTGGGCTCGCAGGACTCGGGCGAAAAGCTGCACATCGCTGACGTTCTCTCGGATACGTCTGCCGACCCCATCGCCGAGGTAGAGCAGCGGGAGATGCGACGGCTGCTGGTGGAAGCCATCGACCGCCTGCCCGAACGCGAAAGACTCGTTATCGCGCTATACTACTACGAGGGTTTGACCTTCCGCGAAATCGGCAGGGTGCTGGGCGTCTCCGAATCCCGCGTGTATCAGCTGCACACGCAGGCGGTGCTGCGCCTCCGCAACTACCTGCAACGTGACGCGGGCATGTTTTGAGCAGATGGCACACCCCAAACCCGCCGGTATGGTCATCGGTTTGATGTCTGGCACCAGCATGGACGGTATCGACGCCGCGCTGGTGGACATCTGCGAGGCGGGCGATACCCTTCAGGTGAACACGCTGGCGTTCCAAGCCACACCCTATCCCCCCGATGTGCAGGCGGATTTGCTGCGCACCATCCGCGGGGAAACAGGCGTCGCCGAAATCTGCCACCTGAACTTCCTGTTGGGCGAACTGTTCGCCGATGCGGCGTTGCAGCTGATGCGGCACGCGAAGGTATCCCCCGAGCAGCTGCTGTGCATCGCCTCGCACGGGCAGACGGTGTGGCACCAGCCTGAGCCGATAGAGTGGCAGGGAAGGGCGATTCGCTCCACCCTGCAAATCGGCGAGCTGGCGGTGATTGCGGAACGCACCGGCGTGCCCACCGTCGGTGACTTTCGTACGGCGGACGTAGCGGCAGGCGGTCAGGGCGCGCCTCTGGTTCCGTATGTGGATTATCTGCTCTTTCGTCACCCTGAAGAGGGGCGCATTCTGCTGAATATCGGCGGCATTGCCAACCTCACCGCCATCGCTGCGAACGCCTCGCCGGAGCAGGTGGTTGCCTTCGACACAGGACCCGGCAACGCATTGATTAACGTGGCGATGGAGATTGCCAGTGGGGGCAAATACCGATACGACCCCGAAGGCTCCTTCGCGCAGAGGCACCCGGTGCGCGAGGAGTGGCTGAACGAACTGTTGCGGCATCCTTACTTTGCGCAACCACCACCGAAGTCTACCGGACGCGAGACCTTCGGCGAGGCAATGGTGCGCAAACTGCTGCGCCGCTACAAGACTGCTAACGCCGAACTGCTGGTGCCCGTTCTTACCGAACTCACCGCCCGCAGCATCGCCGACGCCGTCCGCCGATTCGTTTTCGTGAAGATGCCAGCCAGTCGGCTGATAGTCTCCGGGGGTGGCGTGCACAACCGCACACTCATGAAGCGATTGCGCGAACTGTTGCCTGAACTGCAGGTCGAGACCAGCGACCGCTACGGCATCCATCCCGATGCGAAGGAGGCGGTGGCTTTTGCGGTGTTAGGCTACCAGCGGATGCGGGGACGGACGAATAATCTGCCTGCAGCAACGGGGGCGCAACGTGCCGTCATCATGGGCAAACTCTGCCTGCCCTCCCCGAAATAGCGCGGTTACCCCTCCAGTCGCTGACGTGCCTGCTGCAATCGCTGTTGAACGTCGCGGAGCACCTGTCGGGTCTCATCGGTTTCGTCGGCAAGCGTTGGCTCCGGCGTGAAAGGTCTGGACTGGGCAAGCACCTTGTCAAACGCGGACGCGGAGTCCGGCTGTTCGGTGAGGTCCATCAACAGGTTCACCTGCTGCGCTGTGGAGCCGATAAGCAGCGTTCTTCCCCGCACAGTGATGAGATGCACCGCTCCCGCTCCTAAGAAGCGGGTATCCAGCACGGTAATAGTGCCTTCGCTTTTCGGAGGGGCAAGGCGGGTAAACCACTGCACAATCTGCCCTTTGTTACCGCCGTTGAGGGCGCGTGGTAGCCCCCATTTGATGAGAGCCAGCGCAACCGCCAGCCCAACCAGCCAGCGCCACGCCTGGCTGGTCGGAGACCCTACCGGTTCAGGCAGGGTTTCGCGTCGCAGGGCATCCCAGCCGTCGCGGGAGTTTTGCGCACCCTGTGGGCGAGGCGAAGCGAGCGCGGCATCGTTGGGTCGCGTCTCCGGGTGCGCTGTTGCCAGCGGCGACGATGTGAGGTGCAGGCTGGGAACGCCGGAGGCGGGGGGCGGAGAGAAAAGCGCCTCAGGGGGCGAAGCCACCCCCTGCCTCACCACGACCGTCAGGACGAAGATGAGATATACTCTCCTCATGCCACCGCTCTCCGGCTAATCTCGACTAACTGCTCCTGCGGGTTGATAATCTCGGTGATGCGGATGCCGAAGTTGTCCTCGATAACCACCACCTCCCCGCGTGCCATGATGCGTCCGTTCACCAGAACATCCACCGGCTCGCCCGCTATCCTGTCGAGTTCCACAATGGAGCCGATGGTCAGCTCCAGCACTTCCTTGATAAACATCCGTTTGCGCCCCAGCTCGACGGTGAGCTCGAGGGGAACGTCCAGTATCAGTTCAATGCCTGCGGGCAGCGTCTGGGAAGCCGCTTGAGCCAGCGGCACAAAAGGCTGAGAGGATGCGGTTGTTGCCTCATCCAATGTCTGGAAGGGGCTGGCTCCGGCAACGGCATCTGCCTGTGCCGACGGCGAGTCGGTCTCTTCGCCTGCCAGCCACAGGGCGAACCGCTCATCGCCAAGCACAGCCATCGCGCCGATAGGGCTGCCGTCGATGTGTAACACCGCGTCCAGACGCACCAGATTGTCCTGAGTGAGCCACTCCACAGGCGGCTCAACAGGCTCATAGCGACACTCTACCTGCAATATGTTACATTCATTGTTTGTCAGATTAGCGAATGACTGTGCCAAACCGTTCGCAATCACAAACAGCACCTGTTGCAGGATCTGCAGACCGCCTTCATCGATCTCCTGCGGCGGGCTGGAACCGTCCCCTCCGGCAGCGATGTCCGCCAGCAACTCAGCAGAAGAAGTCTCCAAAACGATGAGCAGAGTGTAGGCACTGGTGGTCTGCAAAGTGGCTACGCCGTAGACGCGCTTGCCTGCAAAAGCGTTTTCTAACTCTGAAACCGGAAGCAGGGTGGTGAGAGGGGACGAAAGGGTCGCCTGTCGGTTAATCGCTTCCGACAGTGCTATCGACACCGTCCCCCACAGGCTATCCTGCTTGCCGGTGATTGTGTTGATATGTTCCAGGTTCAAAGATGCCATCTGCTACCCTTCCTCCTCAGGCGGATGAAGCTGCTGTCTTCGTTTTTTCAGCGGTGTGGTTCGCCACGATGCTTTCTATCTGCACAACGACTTGTTTGCCGCGCAAGCCCGGACGTGCCCGAAACTTCACCCTGTTGCCCACCATCACGTCAATCGGCTCGTTGGTGCGCCGGGTGAGCAGTATCACGTCGCCTTCCTTCAGGTCTAGCACCTGTCTCAGCATCAGACGAGTGCTTCCGAGTACCGCCACCAGCGGCACGCGCGTGTGTTGAATCTGCTGAGCGATCAGAGCCGTATGTTGCGAAGAGGAACGTTTACTGCCCGAGAACCATCGCTGTGCGCTGAGCTTGGACAGGATGGGTTTGAGCAGCAGGTAGGGAATGCACAGGCTCATGGCGCCGTGTGTTTCCCCGACGCGGATTTCAAACAGGATGGAGACCACAATATCGTTCGGAGGCACAATCTGCACAAACTGCGCACTGGTTTCCATGCCCTCGCGCACGGGTGTGAAGCTGACAATCCCTTCCCAGGCGGTGCGCAGGGAACCCAGCGCACGGTCCACCACACTTTCCACCAGCGGTCGCTCAATATCGGTGAGAGCGGGCTGAGGACGCTTGACCACCGTGCCGGGCCCTCCCAGCAAGCGGTCAATCATACTGATAACCACATCGAACTCGATTTCCAGCAACGCCTGTCCGGACAGGGGTTGCATACTGAAAATATTGATGAGGCTGCTGGTAATCGCCCGGATGTACTCGTCGTAAGGGATTTGCTCTACCGAGATGAGGTCGATATGCACCGGTGCGCGCAGGTGAGCGGCAAGCGTGGAGGAGAACAGCCGCGCGAAGGTCTCGTGTAGCATCTGCATGGTGCGCAGCTGGTCCTTGGAGAACTTGTCCGGGCGGCGGAAATCGTACACCTCGTAGGCAATCGGAGTACGACGGTCCGCCTTCCCTGCGCCGACAGGCGAGACAGCAGCCCCCGGCGTGCTGGCAGGGGCAGCCGCTGCAGTCTCTTCGGAGCTGGTCAGCAATGCCAGAAGAGCCTCTATCTCCTCTTGCGACAGTATCTCCACCATTTCCGCTTACACCTGCTACCTGCGCTACTGCAACGTGAGTGCGGTAAAGTAGACCTCCTTTACCACCTCTTTACCCAGCAACTCGTTCAACTTCTCCTTGAGCTCCTCTTTGAGCTTCGCCTTGCCCTCACTGCTGACCAGCTGTTCCATGCTCTTGCTGGACAGCACCGTGATGACCGTATCCCGGATAGGCGCAAGTATCTTTGCGTCCAGTTTGCCGTGTTCACCGCCGCCTTCCATCGGCTTCTCCAGACCCAGCGCGATGGACACCTTTGCGTAATGCGAGCCGTCGGCGAGGTTCACCACAAACTCGTCCAGCTCAATGGTGTGTTCGGGCAGGGTTTTCTCCTCTTTCTTTTCCCCTTTGTTTTTGCCCAGAATCATCGTGCTCGCCCCGAACGCTACTACTGCTCCGAGCACAACGCCGATGACCAGGAAGATAATCGTCTTGCTCTTTCCGCCACCAGAAGCACCTTCCGCGCCTGCTTTCTTTGCTGCCATAACGACCTCCATGTCAGAAGTTATCACGAGAATAATGAGCGTCTCCCCGTATCCTATTGTCGGCTCAGCGCGAACCGAATCTTAGAGCGTTCTGCGAGGTTTTGAGGATGGCGATATCCACGCGACGGTTCTGCGCACGGTTCGCCGGCGAGTTGTTCGGCACCAGAGGACGTGTGTCGGCATAGCCTGCGGCAATCAGACGCTGTGAGGGGATGCCCCCTTTCTGCACCAGATAGCGCAGCACCCGTGCGGCGCGTGCCGCCGAAAGCTCCCAGTTGGACGGATATTGCGCGGTGCGGATGGGCAGGTTGTCGCTGTGCCCTTCAATCAGCACAGGGTTCGGCACCGCGCGAAGCACCTGAGCCACCCGATCCAGCACCTGACGGGCAGATGGCTTCAGCTCTGCACTGCCGAGGTCAAACAGAGTGCCGTCGCTGAGCAACGAGATGACCAGCCCGCGCTCCTCATGCCGGACGCGCACCTGCGTTTGCAGACCGGTATCCTCCAGAAATCGTTGCAGTTGCGATGCCTGCTGCTCCAGAGGGCCCACAATCTGCCCTGTGCCGATAATCTTGCCCCCGTTGTGTTCGGGCAGCGCCTGAAACTCGCGCCGCATGGACTGAGCCAGCGCGCCGAACTTTTCCTGATTCACCGCCGACATCGCGTACAGCATAATGAATAGCGCCACGAGCAGGGTAATCATATCGGCGTAGGTAATGAGCCAGCGGTCGACGTTTTCATGCCGCCTTGTGCTCCTGCGTGCTCTGGTCATCGTGTATATGCCACCTCAACGCGGGTAGGGCACGCTTCTGACGTTGTGAGAGAAACGCCCGTAAGCGTTGTTCCACAATACGCGGGTTTTCTCCCGATTGAATCGCCAGAACGCCTTCCACGATGACCTCACGCAAAAGCACCTCTTCGGCGTGGCGTGTGCGCAGCTTGTTCGCGATGGGCAGGAACAGCAGGTTGGCGGAGCTCACTCCGTAGAGTGTGGCGACGAACGCCGTGGCGATAGCGGGGCCCATCTGGCTGGGGTTTTCAATGCGAGACATCATGTGTATCAGCCCCATCACCGTGCCCAGCACGCCCATGGTGGGAGCATAACCGCCCATGCTGGTGAAGACCTGTTCGCCCTGGCGGTGTCGTTCTTCCAGAAAGGTAATCTCCAGTTGCAGGATGTCGCGTACCAGTTCCGGGTCTGTGCCGTCTATCGCCAGTTGCAGGGCGCGTTTGAGGAACTCGTCGGAAGCGGCGTTCGCGTCGGCTTCCAGCGCAAGCAGTCCGTCGCGGCGCGCTTTTTCCGATAGCGTTACCAGCCAGCGGATGGTCTGCGGGATGTCTATAGATGGTCTAACCAGAGCCTGACGCAAAATATGGGGCAGGTCGCGCAACTGCTGAACGCTCAAGCCGATGAGGGTGGCTCCAAATGTGCCGCCCAGCACGATTAACGCGGCAGGCAGGTTCACCAGCTGCTGTAGATGCCCTCCTTCCAGCCAGAGGGCAGCGACCAAACAGCCAACGCCAATGACCAGCCCGCCGACAGTGGTGCTGTCCATCCTGGAACCGGCGGCACTATTCCTGCTGCGCCCTATAAGCATGACGACGATACTCCATGACCCGGCGGATGATTTCGTCCACGTCCTCGCTGACTACCAGCTTCTTACCGCTGGTCAGCGTGATGACGGTGTCTGGCGTTGCCTCCACGGTCTCTATCAACTCCGCGTTGACCACAAGCTCCGAATGGTCAAACCTGGTCACTTTAATCATGGCTTTTCAGCGTCCTTTTTGTATGTCCCTCACCCCCGGCCCCTCTCCCACAAAGTGGGAGAGGGGGTAGAGGTAGGTTGGGACTTACCGTTTCATCTGCAGCACGTCCTGCAGCATCTCGTCCACCGTGCTGACGATGCGCGTGTTCGCCTGGAAACCACGCTGGGTCACTATCAGGTTGGTGAACTCGTTACCGATGTCCGCATTAGACATCTCCAGATAGCCCGAGCTGATGGAACCACGTCCACCCGTCTGTGCGGTGCCGATGTTGGCAACTCCCGAGTTCACCGACTCGCGGAACAGGTTGTTGCCCGCACGCTCCAGACCGCCGGGGTTGTTGAATACCGCCATGGCCACGCGGGCGACGGGCAGGTTCAAGCCGTTACTGAAGACGCCATTGATGGTTCCATCGGGCGAGACGGTCAGCTGCTCCAGCGTGCCCGGCGGATAGCCGTTCTGCGCGATAGGCTCCACAGTGGAACTGGTTGCCAGCTGGGTGATGCGCGACAGGTCAATGGATACCGTCATGTCAGGTGCACCGGAGTCCGGCGGTGTAAAGATGATGGTCTGGCTCGCGCCTCGGACAATACGCCCGTACTGGTCGAACTCTACGGCATCAGCCGTTGGCACCCAGGTCCTGCCCCCATCTACCGAGTAGCTCAGCGTCCACGGGGTAGATGGTGGTTCGCTGGTGTTCCGCGAGAACCTCAGTCTGAGGTCTACCGGTGCGCCTACCGCGTCGTAGAGCATCACGCTGGTTGTCCAGCTGGTACCATCCAGTGCGAGGTTGCCTTTGAAGCTGGCGCTGGTGGAGGCTTGACCGGCAATGGTCTTCCCTACGGGAATGACTATCACCGAGCTGGCATCCAGCGGCTCCGTGATGTCGATATTGCCGTCGGCGTTGGGCATCCAGCCAACCAGTTTCTCACCGGTAGCTTTGTGCACCAGCGTGCCATTGGCATCGATGTCGAAATTACCGTCTCGTGTGAAGGCGACTCGCTTGCCGTTGCTCACCACAAAGAAGCCGTTGCCCTGAATCGCCAGGTCGGTGACGCGGTTGGTAGCCTGCAGGCTTCCCTGCTCCAGGATGGTGTCGATGCTACCCACCTGAGTGCCCAGCCCGACCTGCATAGGGTTGGTACCACCCAGACCGCCTTCGGTAGGGCGGCTGGCTCCTCGCAGCGTTTGAGACAGCATCTCCTGAAAAGTGACTCTTCCCGACTTGAAACCAGTGGTATTGATGTTGGCGATATTGTTGCCAACCACACCCATACGCACCTGATGTGCCTTGATGCTGGAGATGCTTGAGAACATCGCCTGAAACATATCTGTGACCTCCTCCTCGCGTTTTTGATGTCATGGTAACGGTTGGCTCCGTCGGTCGCTCAGGAGCCTGGGGGCGTCCCCGTCACGCGGAGGGGGTCCCGCCCCGGCGGGTGCCCGTTACAGCACCACTGCGCTGTCGATGTTGGTGAAAACGTTCTCCTTCAGGTTCTCCTTGTCGATGGCGGTGATGACCGTGCGGTTACGCACGCTCACAATCAGCGCGATGTCGTCCATCAGCAGCAGAGACTCGCGCGAGCCTTTCTCTGCCGCTTTGTTCACCGCGTTCTCCACCCGGCGCAGAGCCTCCGCATCCAGTTCGATGTGACGTGATTGCAGTCTCGCCTGCGCATGCGCGGAGAAACGCACACCTCCCTGCGCCTGTTGAAGCGCGGCGCGGAAGGCTTCCCCGTCCTGTGCTGTCCGTTGTGGCGGTTTGACGCCTGAGGGGGAAGGAACGTTCGTTATCTGGCGAACCTCTGGCATGTTGCACCTCCCAAAACTAACCGTTTACCTGCAGCACGTTCTGCACGCTGACCTGTTTGCCATTGACCATCAGCCACACGCCCTCGGCGGTGAAGCGCACCGCGCTCACTTTGCCCTCCGTCGGCGTCGCCTCGCCCTCTGGCAGAGCGATAACCTGCTTACCCAGCAGGGCTGTGGCTTGCGTAGAGGTGACCAGCATCTGCAGCTTTTGCAGGGTATGCGTCATCTCTTCGGCGTTTTCCACCTGCGTGAACTGTGCCAGCTGCATCAGGAAGTCCCGATCCTGCATCGGCTCTAACGGGTTCTGGTTCTGCAGCTGCGTCAGGAACAGCTTCAGGAACTGGTCTCTGGTTGTCTTTGGGGTGGCGCTCACGGCTGCTGTGAACGTGTTACCCGCGCCACCACCTGGCGTTACGGTCATCGATGCACACCTCCTTCGTGGCTACGCCAGCAGGTTGATCCCTCCCGGCGTTGCGCGCACGAAACTTGCTTCGTTTGCCGCGCGTATCGCTGCATCTGATTCCAGCCAGCCGCCCCTCGGCGGTGGGGTATAGGGCTGGTGCAACAGGAACTGACGTCCGTCACCCTGCACGGAGACCTGCAGTGCGCCCAGTTGCAGACCGCGTTGCTGCAACGCCTGCTGCAGCAGGCTGGAGTTGCTTTCCAGCATCTGTCTTACCACGTGGTTGTCCGCCACGATGTGGGTATGGATAGCGCCATCGTTCAGTGAGATGGTCACACGTAGCCTGCCCAGATGCTCTGGCTCCAGCTGCAGGGTCACACTGCTGGTACCACGCTGGCTCGTTAAGGTTTCTATCTGCCGTGCAACCTGCCGAACCACCTCTACCGGCGACACCTCCGGCTGCGGTGGAGCATTCTCTGCTACTCGGGATACCGCTGCAGTCGCCTCCCCCGTCTGATGACCATGTGGGTGCATCTCGTTCACGTGCATGGAGAACGGTCTCTCGGCTGGCTTGATCCGGGAGCGTGTACCCACACGCACTGTCAATGCAGGCTCCCTGTGTTCCTCCCTGCCGTCACCCTGCGATGCGCCCGCGTTACCCGACGGTGTGGCAGGCGCAGCCGGGTTCTGGACACCCGATACGTTTAGCAGGTCATCGGTTGGTGGACGCACGCTGGTGGCGTCACCGGCACGGGTTTCCGCAGCACGAGATGTCGGGTGCGGCGCAGGGGATGTCTCCAGCGCAGGCGGCGAGATCGCATCCCTGACACGTGGCATCGCCTTGTCCACCGGTAGCGAGACCTCCGCAGACGGTGTGTCCCCAGCTCGGTCGGCGGGTGGCTGGAAGGCCATGCCCTCGAAAGCCGAAGGCTGTTCGGGCTTACTTTCCACGTTTGTGGGAGACGGCATAGCCGCAGCCGTTCGCTCACGGGCTGGCGCCGCTTCTCCGGTTGCGGGTGGTGGTACGGAGATGGGCATGCCGTTTGCCGTCTCCCGCTGGATAACGTGTACTGCCGAATCAGCCGCCACACTCTCATCCGGCGGCTGCGCCGGCGCGGGCACGTTCCCCCAGAAGACTGGCGGCGCCAGCAACACGGCGACCTGTGTCATTTCCAGAGGTTTGGGGGCTTTTTCGCTTTCGGGAGGGGCATCCGGGTGTACCTCTGCCGGCACCGGCATGTCCACCCCAGCAGGAGCCTGCAGCATCGCCAGCAGCTGCGCGAACCACGACACCTCTCCCTCAGCGACAGGCACAGCTGCCTGCGCTGACGTGGGCACACTGCCCACTTGCGGGGAACCTGTGAAAATCTCTGCCTGTACCGCTTGCGTCACTCTCTCACCTCCTTTCTCGCGCCGTGTTCATGCGCGAAGCCGGTAATATTGTCGGCTTATGTGAGGGTGAATCCTAGAGCGATAGTTGAGGTTGCATGGGGGGGAGAAAACAGGGGCAGACCGCGCGTCTGCCCCGTACAATGTGCCAACAGGCTGCTGGCTATGTGGATGCCCACAACATGCCGCGCTTCATAATCTCCAGCGCTTCGGGCACCTCGAAGTCCTTCGCCACATGCCCCAGCGAGCTGTAGAACACGCGCCCCTTCCCGTAGCGACGTTTCCACACCACGGGCATCACCGTGCCCGCAATCCACTCACAGTATTCGCCGCTGAAGGTAGTGGTCGCGAGTACCTCGTTGGAGGGGTCCACATGCATGTAGTACTGTTCCGAATGCATCTTGAAGTCGCTCAAGCCCGCCACGATGGGGTCGTCGGGCTTGATGATGTTCACTTCGTATTCGATGATGTTGCCCGGGTGAGCAACCCACTGCCCACCAACCATGAACTGATATTCGGTGTTGTTGCGGAATGAGTCGCCCATGCCCCCGTGCCATCCGGCGATGCCCACGCCACTGCGCACGGCGTCCAGAAGCCCCGCTTCCTGCTCGGGGGTGATGGTACCCATTGTCCATATCGGCACAATCAGGTTCAGCGACTGCATCAGGTCTTTGTCGGTGTAGGTGTCCAGCGTATGGGAAACGATGACCTCGTAGCCCTGCGATTGCAGCCAGGGCGCGAAAATCTCGGCGCACTGCTTGGGTTCATGTCCCTCCCAGCCGCCCCAGACGATTAACGCGCGTTTCATACTCTGTTCCTCCTGTTAAGCGTCGATCTGTCCGTGTCGTAATCCCAGTGGCAAAGGCTTCGGGCGTTCACAGGTGCTTTCGATGGCGATGGTTCTGCCAGCCTCCGCAGCGTCCAAGAACGCCTGCATCACATCCAGCACATGATAGGCAAGGTCGCCACTGGCGCGGTGCGGTCTGCCCGTCTGGATGGCTGCCGCCATGTCCGCCACTCCCAGCCCACGACTGTTCTCTGTGTAGCCGTGGGTCAGCGGTATCTCCATCCAGTCGCGGTTGCCCGGCCGGTACAGGCGCACGGGACCGCCGAAGGTATTGGGGTCGGGCACGCTGAGGGTTCCCTCCGTGCCGTATATCTCGATGCGTGGCAGCTGCGCCGCCCACACATCAAAGCTCATCACCACCGTGCCAATCGTGCCGTTCGCAAACTCCATCGTGCCCGCGATGTGTGTTGGCGTCTCCACTTTCACGACCTTACCGTATTTTGGCTGGCTGGTGATAAGCCGCTCGGGGAAGGTGATGCGCGCCATCCCACTGACCTGCCGTACGGGACCGATGAGGTTCACCAGCGCGGTGAGATAGTAGGGACCCATGTCGAACATCGGTCCCCCGCCCACCTCGTAGTAGAACTCGGGTGAGGGGTGCCAGCTCTCGTGACCGTGACAGGTCATGAAGGCGGTAGCACCCACAGGTTCGCCGATCCAGCCGTCATCGATGAGTTTGCGACAGGTCTGGATACCACCTCCCAGAAAGGTATCTGGAGCGGAACCGACACGTACCCCCTTTGCACGAGCGGCTTGCACGGTTTTGCGCCCGTCCTCGCGGTTGGTCGCCAGGGGTTTCTCGGTGTAAATATGCTTGCCTGCGTCAATCGCCTTCAGGTTGATTTCGGCGTGTGCTTTCGGCACGGTGAGGTTCAGCACAATCTCCACTTCGGGGTCGGCAAGCAATTCCTCGGGCGTCAAAACCTTGGGAACACCGAATTCGGCAGCACGAGCACGCGCCCTTTCCATGTCGATATCGGCGCATCCCACGATGTCTATAGATTCAAACACTCTACCCGCCTGCAGGTAGATGGGGCTGATGTTGCCACAGCCGATCACGCCCACTTTCATGCGGCGCATGAACGTTTCTCCTTTCGATGCGTGTTGGTGAGTCACGATTCGCACAGGGAAAAGGCAGCTCCTGCGCGTGTCATCCCTCAATCCATCAGCTCCTCCACCAGCGCGCCGCCCTCCATCTGCAGGCGGTACATACGCGCGTACCAGCCGTTTTTCTCCATGAGCTGCTCGTGCCTGCCCGATTCGATCACGCGCCCTTCGTCTATCACCAGAATACGGTCGCAGTCGCGCACCAGCGAGAGGCGGTGCGTGACGATAATGGTGGTGCGTTCCTGCATCAGCCTTTCCAGCGCAGCCTGTATCACTGCCTCTGACTCGGGTTCTACCGACGCAGTGGCTTCGTCCAGCAGCAGCACTTTAGGGTTTGCGAGGAAGGCACGGGCGATGCAGATGCGCTGTTTCTGCCCGCCAGACAGTTTAACGCCTCGCTCGCCAACCAGTGTGTCGTATCCCTGCGGCAGGTCCATGATGAACTCGTGAGCGTTCGCGAGGCGAGCAGCGGTTTCGATTTCCTCATCGGTGGCGTCCAGCCGACCGAACAGAATGTTCTGGCGCACGGTGTCGTTGAACAGGAACGGCTCCTGTGTGACCAGCGCGATATGACGGCGGAAAGCCTGCTGTTGCAACTGGCGCAGGGGTATGCCATCCAGATAGATGACGCCTTCCTGCGGGTCGTACAGGCGCAGTATCAGGTTGAGGATGGTGGTCTTTCCGGTGCCGCTGGGACCCACGATGCCGATGCGCTGCCCCGGCAAAACCTCGAACGAGACCTCCTGCAGGACAGGTCGCTCGGAGGTGTAGGCAAAGCTCACCCTGTCGAAGCGGATGTGCCCCTGCACCGTATCGGGAGCGATGGCGTCGGGGGCGTCGGTGACCTCTTCGGGCGCGTCCAGCACCTCGAACACGCGCGAGGCAGCCGCGATCGCACGCTGAATCATCTCGTTCACCTGCGCCAGCGAGAACACAGGCGCAAACAGCTGCCACCAGTAGCCCCGATACGCCACCAGCCCGCCGATGGTGAACTCTCCCCTTAACACGAAATAGGCTCCTGCGCCGATCATGGCGATATTACTCAAAAAGCCCACTGTCATCACGCCGGGGAAGTACACCGAGCGCACCTTCACGCCCTTGAGGCTGGTCGTGGTATAATCCGCGTTGACCTGCTGGAAACGCTCCTGCTCGTACGCCTCTCGTGCGAAGGCTTTGATGATGAGCATCCCCAGCAGGTTCTCCTGCAGCTTGGCGGAGAGGTCGCCGAGACGGTCGCGGATGGCGCGATACAGCCCCTTCACGCGCAGGTTGAAAAACCACACCATCACCGCCACCACCACCAGCGGCAACAGCGTGAGTGTACCCACCTTCCAGTTCAACCACACGATGATGCCTGCTACCCACACAAGGCTCAGCGCGTTGCCCAGGATGTTGTCTACCCCGTTGATGACCACTTCCTGCAGGGTGTCCACATCACCGATCACACGCGCCATCAGGTCTCCGCTTTTGCGGTCGTGGTGGTAACGCACCGACTGGCGCATCAACTTGTCGTGCAGGCGGTTGCGCAGGTCGGCGACGAAGCGTTGACCTGCCACCCCCAGCAAGTAGGTGCGTGCCGCCGACAGCCCCATTCCCACCAGATGCACCGCCAGCATCACTAGCATCGCGGGCAGCAGGTGGTCTACCTTGCGGTTCATGATAACCTCGTCTACCACATACTTCCACACCAGCGGGGGAAACATCTGCGCGGGCGTCGCCAGCAACAGACAGATAAAGCCAATCACAATGGGCAGGGTGTAGGGACGCATCAGGCTCAGCAGACGCCAGAACATGCCGTTTCAAACCCTCCTGAAAAGCTTTACACAGGCTATAATACCCTATCGGGTGGGCACACGGGAACAGTGGGCGGTGTCAGAACGGTTCTTTGAGAAAAGTTGCCTCCCCCGCAAAATACTGGACATCTTTTGCAGGTTGCGCTATAATAAAGATGCTAATCATTATATAACGCTGAAAGGAGGTTTTTTTCGATGAGACGGTTGGCGCTTCTCGCGGCGCTGCTAGGTATCGTCTGCCTTGCGCTGTCCGCACAGGCACAGGTGCAGCTCAAGCTCCTGCGCAGCTTCAACATTTCTGGTATCTTTGATGGCACCCCAAGCAGTTGTGGCGAGGGTGCTATCGACGTCGCTTTCGACGGAGTAAACGCCTACGTGATTGGGTTCCGGGCATCAAGCGGCAATGGAACTGTCGGTATCGTGCGCATCGATGATGTGCTGAACCTTCCCAGCGGCAACCTGACGTATGGTGCAGGCGTCAGTCGCATCCTGTCGTGGACGGCGGCGGGTGTCTCACGCGATTCGCGGCTGGTGTACCACAACGGAGTGCTGTATGCAGGCTTCGGTCTTGGACACGGTACCAGCCCCGAGACGGCAATTGTCCGCTTAGACACCTTTGGGAACGTCGATGCGTTGTGGGCAGTCGACGGGATTTTGTCGCCGGCTGAAATCGGCGTTACGCGCTACGAAGCTATCGCGGTAGATCCAGGATACGCTGGCACGGGCAGCGCGCTGGCGGTAGGGTCGCTGGGCACGCGCACGATTCGCCGTGTGTCGTTCACAGCGGGAACGCTACTTGGCAACAGCAACAACTTCGCGCCAGACTTCCTGCGCGACATCGCCTTCGCGCCCAACGGTGATGTATACATTCACCGTGCCTCCGGCGACGTCAACGACGGCATCTTCAAGGCAGTGCGAACCGGCGTGGACAGCTATGGCACCCTCGTGCGCATCGTCCCGTTTGACGCGGGCAACTTCCAGCAATGCACGGTGAATTATGTGCCCGTGTCCGCAGTGTACCCCACGCTCACCGATTTCATCGCCTACAACCTGCGTACGCCGACGATAGACCCCACCACCCACAAGCTGTATCTTGCCGACCCCAACGGCAACCCGCTGGGCGAATGGGATGGCAGTGGAGAGACGCTGGACGGTGTGAGCGTCAGCGCCTTCCGGCACAACCTGATTAACGCCACCCACTTTATCACCCCCGATGGCAGACTGTTGCTGCTGGTGGTCAGTGGGCATGTGCCGGCTTCGCCCGCGGGCACGATTGACCGCCTCGATGTACTCGAGGTCTTGCCAGCGATTGAAGTAGGGGGCAGCGTGGTATTGAGAGACTTCGGCGGCGACGTCAGTACTGTGCCGGTGACGATAGAAATCCGCAACCCGGGCGAGACCACCCCGCTGGAGACCTACAATGTGGATTTGGACAGCACCGGTGCCTATCGTCTGGTCACCTCGCTGTATGGCACGTTTGACGTCGCGGCGAAGGCGTCGCACTGGCTGCGCCAGGTCATCCCGAACGTGAACCTGACCGCGCCGGTCACGCTGAACTTCAGCCTCATCAACGGCGACATCGACGGCGATAATGAGGTCACGTTGCTCGACTTCGGCGCGCTGGTGGCGGCGTTTGGTTCCATGCCGGGCGATAGCAACTGGAACCCCAACGCCGACCTAGACGGAGACGATGAGGTCACTCTGTTGGACTTCGGCGTGCTGGTGCGAAACTTCGGCTTGCTGGGGGATGAGTAATCCCTGAATGAGACGGGCGGGCGTCACGCCCGCCCGTTCTTGTGCTCAGTCTCCAACTTCCCCAAAGCTCTGCACGAGGATACCAAAATCGAACAGGGTCACTTCGTTATCCCCGTCCAGGTCGCCGGAGATGAGGAAGAAATCCTCCACCACCGGCGTCGCCGGAGAAGAGGCGGTTACCGTTTTGGCGCGCACCAGATAGGGCGGCCCCATCACGATACGCACGTCGTGCTCCACATTTGGTGTCAACGGCAGGGTGAACACTCGGGCGTTCTGTTGGGGCGCAAGCGTTTCTGCAGGCAGCGAAAGCAGCGGCACGGTCACGGGATGCCCGTTTATCTGCACTTTCGCTTCGGTCATGTCCACATTGGCGTTGTTAGACACGACACCCACGAAGTTGTACGAGCCGAACACGCTGATAGACCAGTTGCCCAGCGGGCTTCCTCCCCACCAGAAGGCGTTCGCTCCCTCGCGCCACACGTTATCGCTGGTACCAGTGAAGTAGCGCTCCATATGGAAGCGGTTGCCCACGTCGTCCCAGAACTTGCCTGCCCCTAGCGGGTAGAGCGAGGGCAGGGTCTGTCCCAGTCCCCCGTCGTTGCGCAATCCCAGCGAGTTCGCCCCGTTGGCAATGAAGAGCAACGGCGGTGTCGTCGTGCCTGTGAAGCTGATTTGCACCAGCAGGTCGTGCGCAAACGGTTTGCCCTGAGCGTCCACGCCAGCGTTATAAACCGTTCCACCCAAATCGAGGCTCAGCAGGTAGGTGCTGCCATCGTTGGGGATGGGCTGGTTCACGAGCGAATAGAGTAGTGGGAAACCTTGTGAGACGGGGTCATCGCCAACAAAGCCAGAACGGCAGCCGTAGACCCGCACTGTCATGTTCGCTGTGCTGCCTGCTGCCCCTCCCCCAACGTACAGGATTTCCAGTGTGTCGAGCCGCGCCGGTCCCAGCAGAGGAATCTGCTCCTGCAGGATAGTGCCCACTGCCCAGGTATCTAGATAGGCACTGGTTCCGTCGAAGGCAATCTGTTCAGGCGAGGTGGCATCGTACAGTGGCAGCGAAACCGACTGCGCGGAGTTCTGGGGGCGCAACCCCACCGGAGACAGGGTTATCCGCTTTACCGCACCCAGCAATGCCGGATGCTTCGGTTGAGGGCGCGACGGAGTGAGCAGCGCCTGTGCCCACGCGCCTGCCATGGCGGTGCCTAGCAGCACCGTACAGACAAACGCTTTCATCTTCTTCCTCTCCTTTCTTGGTGAATGTACACGGCATTGTACCGTATTGTCCTGAGATCGGTCAACAGTGGGAGGGAGGTTTTCGTAGAAGAACAAAGGTCAGCGTGCGCCTGTGGCTTTGCGGAATCGTCCCCGCGGTAACGAGTGGGAAAAACAATCTCTTTACACAGAACAGTTTGACCGCTGTGATGTGTTTTGCTATACTAAATATGGTGACGAAGCAGGCACGTCCAGTGGCGCATGGCACCATGTCGTGGAATGAGTTGAGCCGAAATCATACCACATTTGCCCCTCGGATGCCACCAACCTGCTCCGCCAACCCAAGCTCAATTCAAACATGGGAGGGATTTCATATGAAGCGGCTCTTCTTGCTAGTCGCCCTGTGGATGAGCCTCTCGTGTGTTGCCCTTGCACAGGAGCAGGACGCATGGGGCTTGTCCAAACCATGGAAACGACTGGAGTGGTTCTACAGTCTGCGCGCCTTTCCGTTCAAGGATGTGCCTGCGGGGGCTTGGCTGCGGGCGTACGAACAGGCACAACAGATGCCCATCTATCAAGCGAACGGGCTGCAGGCGCAGGCGCTGAACTGGGAGTATCACGGACCCGTCAGCACAAGGCAGAACTGGCTCGCCCGCGTCAACGCCATTGCCGTACACCCGACCAACCGCAACATCATCTACATCGGTATTGCCAAAGGAGGGGTGTGGCGCAGTCACGACGGCGGCAGCACCTGGCGCAACCTCACCGACTTCCTCGCGGCGCAATATGTGGGCTGCTTGACCCTCGACCCAGTAGACCCCAACATCATCTATCTGGGGACAGGTGAGGAGTACTTCGCGGTTCGGACGCTGGGCGGAGTGGGCATCTACCGCTCGACCGACGGCGGCAATACATGGAGGCTTTTCGGCAGCAGCGTCTTCGACGGGCAGCGCATCAATGAGATTGTCATCGACCCGACCAACCGCAACAAGTGGATTGTCAGCGCGAATCGGGGAATCTACATCACCACCAATGGGGGCAGCGACTTCACCCTCAGGCTGAGCGGCTTGGCGTCAGCGCTACGGATGCACCCCACCAATTCCAATATCCTGTGGGCGGCGTTAGGCAATTTTGTGGGCGCTGGTGGCAACGGCGTCTATCGTTCCACCGACGGCGGCACGACGTGGACACGTATCAGCGCGTTGCCCAACGGCACGAGCATTGGGCGCATTGAACTGGACATCTGCCGCAGCAACCCCAACGTGGTCTGGGTCATTTTTTCCAGACAGTTCGTTCCTGGCGTCAGCGACGGCATCCATAGCGTGTGGAGAACGACCAACGGCGGCACCAGCTGGACGCAGGTGACCACCCCAACCGGCCGCACCGGGCAAACATGGTATAACCTTGTGATGCGCGTCGACCCGAACAACCCCAACATCGCCTACGCGGGCGCGGTCGACCTGTGGCGCACCACCGACGGAGGCCAAACGTGGACGACAATCAACCCGCAAGACACCGTGGGGCACGTCGACCAGCACGCGCTGGCGTTCGACCCGTTCGACTCGACGCGAATCTACATCGGCAGCGACGGGGGACTGTTCTACTCTGCCAATCGTGGGACGACGCTGACCCCTTTAAACAACGGCAGAGGCACGATGGAGTTCTACGCGTTCGATGTGCATCCCACCGATGCGAACCAACTGCTGGCGGGGTCGCAGGACAACGGCACGCAGCTGCGCACCGACTCGCCCACCTTCGATGTCACGCTGGGCGGGGATGGTATGTGGGCTTCGTATAAGCGCACCGACCCCAGTATCGCGCTGGGGCAGACCCAACAAGCCGTCGTCTGGCGTTCCACCGATGGAGGGCGAACCTGGAGTCCGAATCCTGTGCTGAACGCCAGCGGCGACCATCAAGGGTTGTGGTGCGCCCCGCTGGTCAACGACACCCGCACACCCGGCAGGTTCTATCTGGGCACCAACTTCCTGTACCGTTCCACCGACGACGGACGGACGTGGTCGCGCATTAGCGGCGATTTGACCGACGGCGGTGTGCTGAACGTGATTGCTGTCGCCCCGTCCGATTCGAACGTCATCTACACGGGGTCTACCGACGGCGTGGTGTTTGTCAGCACAGACGGCGGAGCCACATGGACGAGGCGCACGGATGGGCTGCCTCGGCGAGCAGTCGGTGGTCTGACAGTAGACCCCAATAATGCAGGCACGGTGTATGTGGGGTTCATGGGCTTTGGCGCACAACGTGTCGTTCGAAGCACCGATCTTGGCAGAACGTGGACGGACATCTCGGGCAACCTGCCCGACACGCCCGTGAACTTCCTGATAGTCAACCCGATTGCGCCCAACATGCTGATTGCCGCTACCGACACGGGGGTGTTCGTCACCACCGACCTCGGTCGCAACTGGGCAAGGCTGGGGCTGGGGTTGCCCAGCACGCCGTGTCTGCACCTGCGCGCCAACGCAACCACCAGCCATCTTTACGTGGGCACCTACGGACGCGGTATCGGGCGGATGCCTCTGCCTACCGCCGCTTTCGTAACCACACGAATCGAAGTACCATGGCGTCCGGGGCAACTGGGGGGCATCGCCAACCTCAGGGCAACCTTACAACGCACCGACTCGGGGGCAGGCGTCGCAGGCAAGCGACTGCAGTTTGAGGTAGACGATAGGACCGTAGGCAGTGCGGTGACCGGCTCGGATGGCTCCGCGACGCTCGCCTACACGATTCCGCTGGACGCTGCGCTGGGAAATCGCACCATCACCGCGACCTTCGATGGCGACTCCGCCTTCAACCCCTCCTCGGGCACGGGCATCCTTTCGGTCTCGCGTGCGTATACGGTTGTCATCATCCGAGACCAGTCGGTGCCCTACGGCTCGACCGCGTTGCTGAAAGCGCGCCTGACCCGACAGGATGATGGACGACCGATTTCGGGCAAACTGCTGCGCTTCTCGGTAGGTGGCACCGAGGTGGGCACGGCGACCACCGATGCCGAAGGCGAAGCGTCTGTCTCGTATAGTGGGCGACATCTCGGAGACCTGCCGATGTCGGCGGCGTTCGACGGAGACTCTACTTACGTCAGTTCCGCAGCATATGCGACCCTGAGTGGATACGTCGAAGTGGAAGCGCTCGTCAACCTGCGCGACTACGTCGGTCCCGTGATGAACTTGCCCGCGGATGTGGCGATTGACCGCGACGGCAAGCTGGAGCGGCTCAAGGAAGTGCTGGACGGCAAGGGGGCGTTCCGGCTGAGGCTGACCGGCAGCGCAGACCTTCTGGTGAAGGTAACGCACTGGCTGCGGCAGCGGGTTCACGTTAAACTGCCCGGCACGGCACAGGTGGCTTTCAGCCTCGTCAACGGAGACGTCGACGAGGATAACGAGGTCACGCTGTTCGATTTCGGTATGCTCGTTGCCGCTTTCGGCTCTGGGCCCAACGACAAGAACTGGAACCCCAATGCCGACCTCGACGGCGATGAGGAGGTCACCCTGTTCGACTTCGGCATCCTCGTCAAGAACTTCGGAAAAATCGGCGATGAGTAGTTTCGCTGGCACCGGGCGGGGCGTTGCCCCGCCCAGTGTTCGTAGCTTCCTCAACCCACTTTGGGGCGGACCGTCTCCTCGCGTGCCGAAGGACACGGAGCCTTACGCTCCACCGCCCCACAAGGTGGGTTCGCAGGAATAACGTCATGCGGAACACTGGGGGGCTTCCCAGAAAGGGGTTTTATACCAACTAAACGTTGGGGGCGACCTAAAACGAAACCTGCTCTGCCCGTGACTTTCAGTCGCTGGGGCACCGTTGAGCGGGCTTTTCACCCCAGGAACACTTGACAAAAATGTTTCGTCGTGATAAACTATACAACAGTAGTTACTTAGTGGCGAGGGACATCTGGCGAGTCATGGGATATGCTGAGCGCAAGCAAAGCATCCTGAGCCGTAAATCAGATTCTTCGCTTCGCCCAGCATGTTAGCGGATGTTGCTTTATCCCCCAAGCTCGCAAAGAGTCTTACAACTGCGTAGCTTCCCAAAACATAAACCTGCTCGGAAAGGAGAGGTACGAGATGCTATCCACTCTGAAACGCTTTGCTCTGCTGACAGGGATTACCACACTTTTGCTGTGGGGTTCCGTCGTGGCGCAGACCGTGCCATCCAGCCCGAACAAGGGTAAGTCGGTGAGAGCGCCCAGTCGGGTATCGGTCAGCACGCCAACGCAACCACCAGTGCCTCCAGAACAGAAGCCATCTCTGCGCTACGAAACCTCGATTGCCCATACCCGCCCTGAGTTAGCCAATCAGGCGACCTCCATAGCTGAGCCGAACCTTCAGGAGGCACAGATGCTAGGTGAGGAGGGAGTAACCGACGCTGGAACGTATGTTTTGCCGTTTGGTAGCAAGGGCGAGAAGGTGGCGATTGCCTTCGGGATGGGCGATTATGTACCGTCAGAAGGCGAGAAGCTGCAACCGTTGCTGCTGCGGCTGGCGCAACACCGAGCAGCCCAACTACGCACTCAAAGCACAGACGCGCAGCCAACGGTTTACTGCTTCATCCTGCTGGATGGCAGGCTGGACGATGCTTTGCGTGAATGGCTCGAGCAGCACGGCGTGCAGCTGCTCGGCTTTTATCCGTACACAGCGTATCAGGCGCGTGTTCCCGTGTCGCAGTTAAGCACGGTAGCTGCCCATCCGCAGGTTCGCTGGGTTGGTCAGCCTTATCCGCTTCAGAAACTGCACCCCGAACTATGGACGTTCGTTGGCAGCGGCTCGGCGGAGCGCAGATGGGTTTTCGTATCCCTCTTCGGACACGATGAGGCAGCGCGCGACGCCCTGATGGCTATCGCCGACCAGACAGGCAGGTATGACCCCGACTTAGCCATCCTTCCGATGCTGGCTGATGCCGCCACGATAAACCGGCTGCTCGACTGGGACGCCGTGCTGTTTATCGAGCCAGTACACGCCTGCAAGCCAGCGGACTTCGAGTCGCAACCCGCTATCGATGCTGACCTGCTGTGGTACTTTGGCAAAGATGGCCGCCCATTGCACGGTCAGTCGGTGAAGATCGGGGTGCTTGACTCAGGTTTCTTCATACGACACGACGACTTTGCCCATATCAGGGACGGCGTTATCGGTCGCGACTATACGGATAGCAGGGGCAATGCACTGATAGACGGTAACGGTCACGGCACTGCTGTGTTGGGTATTCTGCTCGGCGCAGGTGCTGCAGACCGTCGATATCGGGGCACTGCCTCAGGTGTAAGCGCCTTGGCAGCGGATGACATCGTGCTGGCGAAGGTCTTCGTGAACACGTTTGAGGGAGGGACCAGTGTCGGGTCGAGCGTTTCGGACGCGCTCAGTGACATGCGGGGATGGTTCGATCGGCAAAGGTGGAGGAGCGTTGCCAAACGGGATGTGGTGAACTTGAGCGGGGGCGCGCCAACTCGGTACGCACGAGGAACGGATGCGCTATCGCGACAGGTCGACAGATTGTTTCGCGAAGACATCTTGGTCGTGGCTGCCGCAGGTAACGAGGGCAAACAAGGAGAAGGAACAATCGGTATCCCAGGCGATGCCAAAGGGGCGCTGACAGTGGGTGGCGTGTATGATGAGGGATACAACGTAGACAAAGTAGTTGAGTCATCATCACGAGGCCCTACGGGGGATGGTCGGGTGAAACCCGATGTGGTCGCGCCAAGCCACTGGATTATGGCACCTGCCCGTTGGAACCGTCGAGAATACTTCCCTGTCAAGGGAACATCCTTTGCCGCCCCCCATGTGGCTGGGCTCGCAGTGGGGTTGATGGCAGCGTATCGTCGGCCGGACGGCGGTGCCTCGAACCCGCCAGCCTGGGTCATTAAAAGCATGATTATCGCAAACGCCCTCGACCTCGGCTACGACCTCCACGCGGCAGGAAGAGGTAAAGTCGACGGCTTTTTGTGCCATTTCGAGGGAGACGGCTTCTTGAAAGTATGGTGGGGGACAAACAGACGCACCGGCTCGCTAAAGACCATGGATTTTGACCTCTCCCAGCCTGCGAGTCTGCTGCGCATTGCGCTGGTATACCCCGATGAACCAGCTTCTGCATGGGCCAGCCAGGCTCTGGTGAACGACCTCGACTTATACCTCGATGCTGAACCGTTTACTGAAGGGCCGAACGGCGGCTGGTGGTCAGCCTCCCGTGTAGACAACGTGGAGTTCATCACCATCCGCAACGCGCGAGCAGGCAAATATCGCATCAAGGTACACTCCTACAGCCATTCGTGGTTTTCTGGTAGTCAGGCATGGGCGGTGACGGTGCGTGCCGTTTTTGGACCTACCGAGCCCAACCTGAGATTGACCCTGACTGCGCCCGTGGCTGTGCAGCCCAACACTGAGTTTGAGGTGATGGGTTCAGTGCGACCGGACTCCTACGTCGTCTCTGGAGTGTCGGCTACGATGTTGGAAGACCCACCGCGTGGTTCTCTTCTGAGTTACGTCAGTGACCTCGAGGTGATACGGTATGCTCCGAACGGTGACCAAGAGCGTTTTAATCTTAGCTCCGCATTAAACGTCCCGCTCGGTAGTATTCCAGCGGGTTTCACCCGGAAGTTGGCAAGAAGGTTGCGTGGGGATAGGGAGGGGCTCGGCACTATCCTGTTGAAGGTTAAGTCCACGAACGGCGGCGAGGCAGAAGTACGTCGCACCGTCATCATCGACGGCACCCCACCTAACGATTGGCAGGCCTTTACAGTGAACGAAGGCAACCAAGAGCTCGCACCAACCTGTCAAGTTGCGGTAAGAGACCTTCTTTCTGGCTTGTCGCCCTCGGCAAACGCATGGTACCGCTTCTCTACCGATGGTGGGACAACATGGAGTCAATGGAAACCGACGAGCCTCTCCGGAGAGGAGGGGAGCCTCGAATGGGAGGTGGTAGTAGCCCAAAACGTGCCGTTTCACCGTGCTGGCGACAGGAACCGAATCCAGTTCAGGGTGCAGGACGTCGCAGGCAATTGGGGATACAGTCCCATCTATCCCGTGTCCCTACGAATTAGAACCCGCCTCTCAGGCGACAACCTCTCTGCTGAGCGCGGCAGCACCGCCCTGTTGCGGGCGACGCTCGTTCGAGCCTCCGACTCATCACCGCTTGCCAACAAAACGGTGCGGTTCCTTGTGGATGGCAACCCGGTCGGTTCCGCGGTTACCAATGCGGCGGGCGTAGCGACCCTGCCGTGGACGGTGACACTACTCGGTGAGCGCGAGTACCGGGTCGTGTTTGAGGGAGACTCTGAGTATCAAGCCTCCGAAGCAACTGCCCACTTGAATTTGACAGCCAAGACGGAGGTCATCGTGGAAGACGTCATAGCTCGGCGGGGCACGACGGTGATTCTGACCGCTTCGCTGAAAGAGCTGGACGTTGGCGGTTGGGTTTCAGCACCGCAGGGACTCACGCTACACTTCAAGGTTGACGGTACAGTCGTGGGAACAGTGGAAACGGATGCGCAGGGGAACGCACAAGTTGCATATAGTATCCCTCCCCACATGCCACTCGGCATCCGTTGGATCGATGTGGTCTTCGAAGGCGCAGAATCACGACAACCCTCCACAGGAAACGCTACCCTTCGGGTAGCACGAACCGTCCTGCGCGGCAAGGTGCTGCTGGGCGACTTCGTCGGCAATCCTGAGATGGCACAGGTTACTTTGGAACTGCGCGACCCGGACAGCAGGTCCGCCAGAGAGACGCATAACCTCTTCCTCAACAGCCAATCCGAATACATTATCGGTACGAATTTGGACGGCGTCTACGATGTCGCTGTCAAAGGCTCCCACTGGCTGCGCGATAAGCATCAACGGGTTCGCGTCACCGGTGATGTTGTCCTCAATTTCTCCCAGATCAATGGCGATGTCGACGGGGACAATACGGTGACCCTACAGGATTTTGGTATGTTGCTCCTGGCGTTTGGCAGCGTAGCGGGTGACGAAAACTGGAACTGGGACGCCGACCTGGACGGCGACTTGGAGGTCACATTGTTCGACTTTGGCATCCTCGTCAGGCATTTCGGCTTTGTCGGGGAGCAGTAGTTCCTTAACACTGGGCGGGGCAACGCCCCGCCCTTTTTGCTTATGGGGGGTGGTCAGCGGCGTGTTTGCGGAGACCGAGCCTTATCTGGTATAATAGCCCGCGGTGATGATGCAGGAGGTTATCCCAATGGCTCACGTCTGTGACATTTGCGGCAAAGGCGTTATGCACGGTCAAAATATTCGGCATGTGCACTCGGGAGCGTGGGCACTGCGCGCGCCGCGCACCAAGCGGGTATGGTACCCCAACCTGCAGCCCGTGCGCGCGATGGTGAACGGCAGCGTCCGCCGCATCAAGGTATGCACCCGATGCCTGAAAGCAGGTAAGGTCAAACGCGCCTTGTAGGTCGCATATAGAGCAATGGAAGGTGTGGAAACAGCACATCCCCGCCGTCTGGCGGGGATGCGCACTGCTGGAGGTTGAGAGGGGCAGGCTATTCGACCTGAACCTTCACCGCTTTCGCTTTCGCGGACTCCACTTTGGGCAACCGCACCTCCAGGATACCGTTGCGGAGCGTCGCCTTCACCTTGTTCGGGTTAATCTCGACCGGCAGGTCATAGCGCGCCTCGAAGGTGCCATGCCCGCCCCACGCGCTGCGGTAGTGTACCGTCACGTTCTCATCGCTGATGAGTGGCTTGCGCTCACCGCGGAGTATCAGCGTGTCCGGTGTCGCCTCCACGTGGATGTCTTTCATCTCCACGCCGGGCAAGGTGGCGAACACCACCAGCTCCTCATTGGTCTCGTAGATATCCACGGCAGGTTCAAAGCCCACTTCTATGTCCGAACTCCAGCGGGTGAGCGGGCTGAACGGGAACAGCCGGTCGAACCAGCGGTCCATCTCGCGATGCAGGCGCTCCATCTCCGCAAACGGATCCCAGCGGCGGATGCCACCGTTGGTCTCACGACGAGCCAGCGTCACTTCACGGCGTGCCATAGCTCTCACCTCCTTTGACCTGTGTGTTTCTCAGGCAATTAACTTGAGTATTACTCACTCAATTCCACTTATATTATACCACGAAATTTGCAAGAGTCAAGGGGGTCCTCCCCAAAAATTGACACACGCAGAAGGGCGTGCTAAGATAGGAGCACCGCAACTTTCGTCGTGCTGGTGTGTCAATGTCACTGGAGGGCAGGTGACAGCAATGAGTAACCTGCACAACTTACTGCAATGGTGGAACCTCCTTTTCGCGCTGCCGCTGGTGGTGGGGATGCTCTTCTCCCTGATAACCGCGCTTGGTTTCGCCTCCACAGGTCACGCAGCAGCGGAACGCGGTGACATCGACCAGGGGGATACCGCGCACGAAATGGATACAGGGGACGGCGACTCAGAGCACGGGGATATCGGGCAGGATACAGACCTCCACGCCGAACACGACCACGCCATTGATTCAACATCCGCGGAGGTGGCTGTTGGCGAGGCAGGGCATGACGCTGCCGCCGAACACGCTGATGAAACCACACACGACCACCACGAGTCGGTATTGACACAGATTCTGGAGGCGTTCGGCATCGGGCGGGGTGTGCCCATCTCGGTGATGCTGCCTTTCTGCATGATGTTATGGGGGGTGCTGGGACTGGTGAGCAATCAGGCGCTGCATCCGCTGCTGCGCTTTCCGGCGGTTTACGTATGGATTAGCGTGCTGGTAAGCCTGCTGGGCACCTCGCTGCTGGCACGCGGGCTGTCGGGGGTGGTGGCGCGTTACCTGCAGATGGGGCAGGTTGCCAACATGTCGCGCGAACGGCTCATCGGGGCGACGGGTATCGCGGTGTTCACCATTGACGAACGAGGTGGGGTGGCGGATGTGCATGACCGGGTGGGCACGATACACCGCATCCCGTGCCGGGTGCGCGAGCGCGGAACCCCGCTGCCTGCGGGGACGCCTGTGGTCGTGGCGGACTATGAGAGCGAAACGGGAACCTACCTGGTGGAGGAGAACCCGTTTGCCGATAGTATCACGCATCAGGAGGTACGAACATGACTGCGCTGCTGTTTGTGCTGATTGGAGCGTTACTCGTTTTCGCGCCCTTCTACCTGGGCTGGGAGTGGACGCAAACGCTGGTTTCGTCCATCGTGGGCGTGGTGGTGATGTTTTTCTCCGCGCTCGCGCTGGCGATAAAGCGTTTTTACCTCAAGCCATCGGCGAACCTCGCCTATGTGCGCACAGGTTGGGGAGGCACACATGTGCTGATTGACGGCGGCTCGCTGGTGTTTCCCGTGGTGCACAAAATCGTGCCCGTCTCTCTGGAGACCATGAAGCTGGAGGTGGAGCGCAAGGGACCCGATGCGCTCATCACCAAGGACAACCTGCGCGTGGACGTGAAGGCGGAGTTCTACATCAAGGTGCGTGCCATCAAAGAGGACGTGCTGAACGCCGCGCGGTCGCTGGGCGAGAAGTCGGTGGATGCGCATTCGGTGTCGTCGCTGGTGTTCGAGAAGCTGGTCTCCGCTCTGCGCAGCGTCGCCGCCACCAAGGACCTGGTGGAGATTCACGCGCAGCGGGATGCCTTTGCGAGCGCGGTGCACAATCTGGTGGTGGCGGACCTGCAGCAAAACGGCTTGACGCTGGAGTCGGTTACCATCTCGCGTTTAGACCAGACCTCGCAGGAGCTGCTGTCGGATAACAACATCTTCGACGCGCAGGGCAAGAAGAAGATTACTGAAATCACCCAGTCCGCACTGGTAGAGCGCAACCGTATCGAGCGCGATGCGCAGCGCGAGATGACCCTCAAGAACGTGCAGACCCGCAAGGAGGTGCTGGAGCTGGAGCGCCAGCAGGCGGAGGCAGAAGCGGAGCAAGCCACGCAGGTCGCCAAAATCCGCGCGGAGAAACAGCGGGAGGCACAAACCTACCAGATCGAGCAGGAACGCCAGGTGAAAGAGGCAGAAATCCAGCGCGACCTTGCCGTTCAAACCACCGCCATCGAGCGCGACAAGGCGCTGGTGCTCAAGGAGCAGGAGCTGCGCCAGACCGACATCGAGCGGCTGAAGGCGATAGAGGTCGCCGAGCGGGAGAAGCAAATCGCGGTTGCCAACAAAGAGAAAGAGCGGGCGCAGGCGGAGGAGGAAGCCCTTCAGGCGCAAGCCGAGCGCGAGCGGGCGAACCAGGACATCATTACCGTGCAGGTGACCGCACAGGCAGAGCGCGAGGCACAGACCAAGCTTATCGCCGCCAAGCAGCAGATCGAGCAGGAGCGCCTGAAGCGGCAGGTGGAGGCGGAGGTGCAGGCGTATGCCGAGGTGAAGCGTGCCGAGGCGCAGCAGAAAGCCGCCGAGCTGGAGGCGCAAGCCATCCTGCGCAAGGCGGACGCCGAAGCCCGTGCGAAAGAGCTGGTGGCTCAGGGCGAGCAGGCGTTGAAGATGGTAGATGTCAACATCGCCCGCGAGCAGGTGGAGGTGCAGAAGGCGCAGGTC
Organism: Bacillota bacterium; assembly: GCA_023511455.1. NCBI lineage: Bacteria > Bacillati > Bacillota > Bacillota bacterium. The sequence goes on along the minus strand of JAIMBJ010000012.1, from coordinate 30,168 downwards.
GAAGTAGAGCGACAGGCGCTGGAGAACAAGCAGACCTTCAGCGACGCCGCCCTGCGCTTCGAACTGACCAAGCTGCAGATCGAAGCCAGCCGCGACATCCAGAAGGCGATTGCCGAGTCCATCGGACGGTTCATGAGCAACGGACAGTTCGTCATCTTCGGCGATCCGGGCATGATGGCGAACATGGTGCAACAGTACTTCAAGGGCATGGGCGTCGGCGCGTTCGTGGACGGGCTGATGAAAGGTTCTCCGCTCAGCGGAGACGGCAGTGTAGTGCCCCAGCTGGCGAATCAGGTGCTGAGCCTGGTACAGAGCCTGACGGGGAAGGCGGTCTCGCCCGAGGTGGCGCAACAGGTGAACGACCTGGTGCAGCAGGTAGTTGCCTCCGCGCAGAAGGAGAGCACGCCAGCAACGGAACAGCCTGCTCAGGAGTAGCAGGCGCATTGACAGGGGTTACGCGGTGGAAGGCTTCCCGGAAGTCCGGCGAGTCAAGCGACAAAAAACGTCATTCTGAGCGGACGAAGAATCTGAGACCCTTCGCTAACGCTGAGGGTGACAGGAAAAAGCCACTGCAATCGTCGGACAGGCGAAGCCTTCCCTGCTCCCACCTCAGCTGCGTAACTCCTGATAATATTCTTTGAAGGAGGCGAGGATATGCACGTCGCAGGTATTTTTGTTCTTATCTGGATGACTGGAGCGGTTTGGGCGATGGAAGTCAAATCTACGGCTCCGGGCAACCTGTTTGTTACCGGCAAACAGCTGCACTTTACCGTGACACAAGCGAAGGCTACTGTCCATTATCGTCTGATGGACTACTGGGGGCGACCTGTTGCTGAGGGGAAGGTACCGGTTCGCCACGGCAACGCGAACATCCGAATCAAAGCACAACCTCCGGGCTACTATATCCTTCGCTGTGACGATGGGGAAGGTAATGCAGCAGAGGTTGCGCTGGGGGTAGTCATGGATAGAAAAGGTGCCCCATTACCGCGTGAGGGGCGGGTCTGCGCCGATGCTGCCAGTGCCTGGCTGGTTCATGGCGAAGAACGCTGGCGTACGTTTGCGCATATCGTGCGTACGGCGGGCATCCCCTGGGTGCGGGAGCGTATCTCATGGGGACACGTCGCACCTGATAAGCGACAGCTGGACTGGAAGCATTACCAGTATGTGGCGGATGTGCTGGCGCAGCAGGGGGTGCATGTTTACCAGATATGGCATGATTCCCCGGCGTGGTCGCATCCCGATAACCCTTCCGCGCACTGCCCGGATGATCTGCGCACGGTATACCGTTTCGGGCGGGAGGCAGCCAGCCACTTTGCGGCACAGATTCAGGCATGGGAAGTCTGGAACGAGCCGGATATCGATTTCTGGCGGCATCTCAGTGACCGCTACGCAGGGTTGCTCAAGGCGGCTTATCTGGGGTTGAAAGACGGCAATCCGAATGCGCCTGTGCTGCAGGGTTCTCTCTGTGTCGGGGTACAGGCGTTTGCACGCCATCTGTTCGAAAACGGCATCGGGGAGTACTTCGACATCTTTAACTGGCATATCTACGACCTGCCCTCCAACTATCCCCGTACGCTGCAGGCATACCGGCAACTGCTTGCCGAACACGGTCTGGATGACCGTCTCGCCTGGTTAACGGAGGCGGGCATCCGTTTGCCGGGCACCGAGGGCGCGAACAAACGCATTCTCAGCGAGGAGAACCAGCGCAGACAGTGCCAGTTTGTGCCCGTATCTGTGGTCATGTCGCTCGCAGCGGGCAACGACAAACACTTCTTCTTCGTGCTACCTGACTATCTGGAGAGCGGCATGCAGTTCGGTGCGTTGCGCCCCGATATGAGCCCCTATCCTTCGCTGGTAGCTCTCTCCGCGTGCGCCCAACTGCTTGGAATAAGCCGGTATATGGGGGAGTACCCCACCGGTGTGGAGGGGGCTTCGGCGCATCTTTTCTCCACCCCGCGTGGCAATGTGCTGGTCGCATGGTCGGAGAAGCCGGTCACCATCCGCGTGCCTACCGACAGGCGTACAGTGCGTGTTGCCAACATTTTCGGTGCGGAGAGCACGCTGAAGGTGGAGGATGGCAGGGTGCAGGTTCAGCTGACACCGGAGGTCGTGTATCTGGTGAACGTGGGGAAAGCGATAGAGAAAAGTGTCCAGCCCGCGCCGCCTCGTGTCGGACGCCTGCCCACGAACAAGCCGTCGCGGGTGGTGGTAGTTGGCTACACCAATCTGCCTGTCGATAAGGGACGCGACTGCTATCTCTTCCGCCCGGGCGAGAGCTTCGAATACACCGTGGAGGTATATCACTTCGGGGGGAGAGCAGTGAGCGGCACCGTGAGCCTGTCGCTCTCCGGTGCTTCCGCGCAACCTCCGCAGCAGGCAGTGCAGGTGCGGGCGATGGGCAGGCAGGTGTTGTCTTTCCGCATCACGCCCGATGAGAATGCCGAGGAGATACGCATTGAGGTGCGTGGCAACTTCGGTGCAGAGCAAGCATCGCCGAGCGTCAGTTACCTGTTAAGGCAGAGGTGAAAGCCGCCGGGTTGCTGTCACAGCAGGTCGTGGAGGGAGTTGCGTACGCAATAGAGAACCTCTCCCTCCACGAGTGCCGCCGGCATCACTCCCCAGCCCTCTCTCACGCTCTGTCTCGCCTCCTGCAGGGTGTAGGGAAACACGTCGACGCTGACGCCGATACGCCGGGGTCGGTAGAGGGGGATTCGCTCATCGAACCGCAGGTTCGATTCGCGCAGGAGGATGAGCACATCCGCATCACTGGCAGCGGTGTAATCGCCACGCGCGAAGGAGCCGAACAGCACCACCGCCAGCACGTTGCTATCCGCCTCGCCCAGCGCCTGCGCCCACTGGCGCAGGCGCACACGCACGCCTTCACCGTCCACCCGAAAGATGCGAATCACACCACTTAGCTCCCTCCCGCATACGGGGCGCAAACGGGGTCGCCCACCACCATGTCCTTCCAGAACAGGTATGGTGTGGACATCCAGAAGCTCTCAGCAAGGGTATAGCCGTCGGTGTAACGGTCGAACAGGATGTCGGCGCGGCAGAGGGCGTCGGCATACGGTTCGGAGACGTAGCCTTTCACGCCTGTCACGCCGACCTTAATCAGGTCGGCGATGAGCGATTGCCCCTTATCGGTGGGCAGGAAGGTGCGTGCGCTGGTGGAGACGGCGGTCTCCGCAATCGCGCCCGGGAGGAAGGTGTTGCTGAGGTAAAGTTCTCTTTTGAACTGCGGGTCGTTGCTACCCCATGAGTAGTAACCCATCAACCCCTTCTGGTTACCAATGAACTCTCTGGTATCGTCCAGCAACACGCGCAGTTTTTTGCGTTGCAGCAGCTGCGCCGCGCGCCGCATCGATTCGTTCACCTCGCCGTATGCGCTGCGCTGGTGCGACGGGCTGATGTCCAGCAAAAACAGTCCATCCGCACGCCGTGCCCTGAGGGCGCGCTCGAGCAGGGCATTGGCATCGGCGAAGGTGTAGCCGTCCAGCCGTGAGACCAGATAAAGCCCACCATAACGCTCGGACGAAAAGGCTTCCCGTTTGCCGAAGTAGGGGTTGCGGCTGCGAGGCGATACCGCCACGTTCATGCACATCAGCAGGCTGTCGACGGAGTAGCCCCGCTGAGCGGTCTTGATGGGCACACCTTTGACGATGAGCAGGAAGTCTACCTTCTCGACGAGTTTGCGTTCACGCAATGCCTTGCGCACCGGTGCCTGAATGTCGGTGAGGTAATCGCCCTCGGGGATGGTCTCAGAAGCGGTGCATTGCAACAGGATGAGATGGTCCTCCGGCACCGCCCGGTCGCGACAGTATTGCCGCGCCAGCTTTTCCGATTCAGGCTGGACACGGTTGGCAATGACCGCGACTTTTCGGCCGGGCGGGTTTGCCAGAGGCTGGAATCGCATCGTACATCTCCTCAGCTTCCCATTGCGCGCGCTCCTGCCATCGTCGGTGCCCCTGCAGGACGTTGCGCCTGAGGCTGGTCCATGCCCAGCAGGGCGTTGAACTCCTTGATGTCTTTCGCTTTCGCCAACGCCTCCTCGTAGGTCACGATGCCGCGCTTCACCAGCGACGCCAGCGACTGGTCCAGCGTCATCATGCCCTGCTTGGTACCGGTCTGGATGATCGAGGTGAGCTGGTAGGTTTTTGCCTCGCGGATGAGGTTACACACAGCGGATGTTCCCACCAGCACCTCAAACGCCGCCACGCGCCCCTTGCCGTCCGCCCGCTTGCACAGCGTCTGCGAAATCACGCCCACCAGGTTCACCGACAGCTGCATGCGGATTTGCTGCTGCTGGTAAAGTGGGAACACGTCGATCACGCGGTCTACCGTCTGCACCGCATCAGGTGTGTGCAGGGTGCCGAACACCAGGTGTCCCGTTTCGGCAGCGGTGATGGCGAGGTGGATGGTCTCCAAATCGCGCATCTCGCCCACCAGAATCACGTCGGGGTCCTGGCGCAGAACGAACTTCAGCGCGTTGGCGAAGGAGTGGGTGTCGGTATCCAGCTCGCGCTGATTGACCAGCGCGACTTTCGGCTCATGCACGAACTCTATCGGGTCTTCAACGGTGACGATGTGTACCGGGAAGTTCTGGTTGATGTAATGGAGCATCGCCGCCTGCGTGGTGGACTTGCCCGAACCGGCGGGACCGGTCACCAGCACCAGCCCACGCGGTCGCTCGGCGAAGTAACGGCACACGGGCGGCAGGTGCAGCTCCTCCATCGTCTGGATGCGGTACGGGATAACGCGGAACGCTGCTTGCACGTTGCTGCGCTGCTGGTAGATATTGCCGCGGAAGCGCGACAAGCCGGGCACCTCGTAGGCGAAGTCCAGCTCCAGCTCCTTTTCAAATCGCTCGCGCTGCGCAGGTGAAATGACGCTGAAGCACAGGTCGCGCACCTGTTCCGGGGTGAGTTTGCCGTACTCCTCCATCGGATACAGGTCGCCGTAGATGCGCACCATGGGATATTGATTTGCCTTCAGATGCAGGTCGGAACCGTCTCGTTGCACCACTTTGGTCAAAAGTTCATCTACTGTCACCGTCATGGTTCATCTCCCTGTGTTTGCTCGGTGTTTGGGATAGACAGCAGTTTTCGTGAAACCGCTCGCGCGGGTGTGAAGTGCGGGTTCACTCGCTGTCGGTAGTAGGTGGCGATGGCGTTCACACAGATGCCGGTAGCCACCGCAACGTTCAGCGAAGTGGTAGCACCGTAAAGCGGTATCGCCACACACTGCTCGCATTCCGCCAGCACATCGGGGGGTACGCCGTGCAGCTCCTCACCGATGACCAGTGCTACCGGGAATCGCCATTCCATGCACTCCAGCGGGACGGACTGTTCGTCCAGGTGCAGCGCCACGATGCTGTAGCCTTTCGCCCGCAAAGAGCGGATTTCTTCCTGCGGATAGCCCCAGCGGTGCGGCTGCCATTTTTCGGCTCCGACCGCGCCCGCATAGCTTTTCTCACGCCCGTCGCATCGGCTGAAAACCACTTCCTGCACGCGAAACGCTTCGGCGATGCGCAGGATGTTGCCATGGTTGATTTCCTTGTCCAGATAGCTGCACACAATCACCAGCGGCAGCCGCGGCAGGTGAGGTAACCGCTCCCGCAGTCCGGGGTCGGTTTCCGGACGTCCGCTGGCTTCCCACTCTCGCCGGATGTGTTCGGGTATGGTGATGCTCATCTTATACCTGAACACCTGCCATCATGCGCTGCGCGCGCTGCTCGAAGTCGCGCGGATTGGATGACTTCGCGATGGCGTCTTCGAAGTCCACCAGCCCTTTGCGCACGAGGTTGAGCAGGCAGCTATCGAGTGTCTGCATACCAAACTCCGCACCGGTCTGGATGTCCATGTAGAGCTGGTGCGTCTTGCCTTCGCGAATCAGGTTGCGCACGGAAGGGGTCGCCACCATCAGCTCAAAGGCTGCCACCCGCCCGGTGCCCTGTGCATTCGGCAGCAGGGTCTGCGAGAGCACGCCCACCAGCACCACCGACAGCTGCATCCGTATCTGCTGTTGCTGCTCCGGCGGGAACACGTCCACGATGCGGTCGATGGTCTGCGGAGCGTCCTGCGTGTGCACGGTGGACATCACCAGGTGCCCCGTTTCGGCGGCGGTGATGGCGAGGTGGATGGTCTCCAGATCCCGCATCTCGCCCACCAGGATGACGTCGGGGTTCTGTCGCATCACGTGGCGCAGCGCATCGGCGAAGGAGTGTGTGTCCACGCCCAGCTCGCGCTGGTTGATAATGGACAGCTTGTCGTGATGCATGTATTCGATGGGGTCCTCGATGGTCATGATATGGCAGCGTTTGTGGGTGTTGATGTGGTCGATCATCGCTGCCAGCGACGTGGACTTGCCGGAGCCGGTGGGACCGGTCACCAACAGCAGTCCGCGTGGGCGCATACAGAGGTCCTTGACGGCTGGCGGCATGAGCAGCTCGTCGATAGTGCGGATGCGGAAGGGGATTAACCGCAGTGCCGCGCCCACACACCGCTGCTGCCAGAACATGTTGACGCGGAACCGGGCCAACCCTGGCACCTCGTAGGAGAGGTCGAGCTCTTTGTCGCGCTCAAAGCGTTGTTTGCGCTCCTCGTTGAGGATAGCGTACAACAGGTTTTTGACATCTTCGGCGGTGAGGCGGGGCAGGTCGGTGCGCTTCAGGTCACCGTGAATGCGCAGGATAGGAGGCTCTCCGGCGCGCAGGTGCAGGTCAGAAGCGTCGCGTTGCACCACCATCCGCAACAGGTCATCTATGTGCATATGGTCTGTCTTCCTCCCAGATTCAACAGGTACTTCTTACTGCTGCTACGTGATGTCTATGGCTTTCCGTTTTTGCGGGTTTTACCGCCGCAGCATCTGGCGCAACTCGGTCAGGTTGCCTGCGTACGCCAGTGCATCCTCCTCGGTGATCAGCCCCTGCTTGTAGTATTTGTACAGGCACTGGTTCATCGTCTGCATGCCCCAGAACTGTCCTTCCTCAATCGCGCTGTAGATTTGTCCTACGCGCCCTTCCTCGATCAGTTTGGCGATGGTGGGCGTGGAAATCATCACTTCCACTGCGGCGATGCGTCCGCTGCCGTCCTTCAGAGGCACCAGCTTCTGCGAGACGATGCCTCGCAGCGAGTTGGACAGACGCATACAAATCTGGGGCTTGTCATGCGGGGGGAACATGTTGATGATTCGGTCCATCGTCTCCGCCGCGCTGGGCGTGTGCACGGTGGAGAAGACCAGGTGCCCGGTTTCCGCAGCCTGCAGGGCGACGTGCATGGTCTCGATATCGCGCATCTCGCCGATAAGGATGACGTCCGGGCTTTCGCGCACCACGTATTTGAGCGCATCGCTGAAACTGTCGGTATCGATGCCCACCTCACGCTGGCTGACTATCGCCTGTTTGTCGGGATGCACGAACTCGATGGGGTCTTCGATGGTCACGATGTGGCAGCGTCGGGTTTCGTTGATGAGGTCAATCATCGCTGCCAGCGTGGTCGATTTTCCACATCCGGTGGGACCCGTGACCAGCACCAACCCCTGCCGTTGTTTGGCGAGCTCCGCAACCGCTGGCGGCATTTTCAGCTCTTCCAGCGTGTAGATGTTCAGCGGGATGAGGCGACACACCATCGCGATACTGCCGCGCTGTTGATAGATGTTGGCGCGCACGCGGGTAATGCCCTCAATCGTAAACGCGAGGTCGAGCTCATGACGGTGTTCGAACCGCCCGATTTGCTCGTGGGTCATGACGCTATATGCCAGATTGCGCGTGTCATCCGCAGTGAGCGGGGGCATGTCCATCGGCTGAATCCTGCCGTGCACGCGCAACGTCGGCGGAGTGTTCTCTTTAATGAACAGGTCCGACGCCTTGACCGACGCTCCATAGCGCAGTAACTCGCTCAGTTCCAACATCGGCGCTATCCCTCTCTCGTGGATTCATGATGTTGTGCAGATACCGGTATGCGGGAAGAATGGCGAATTGCCCAACGCATCACCAGATATGCCAGCCCTCCCAGCGCCAGAGAGACCAGTGCCCAGCCAGCGATTCGCCAGCCCGGCGCAGTTTCCTTTCGCTCTTGCTGAACAGGCTGTTCTTCTTGCACCGGCTGATGAAATGGCACTCGCAGATCGACATCCGCCCCATGCCTCAAGATACGCACCTGATACCGGTAGACGCCCGGAGTGTAGATGAGCTTCACCTGCAGGTCGCGTGTTGTCCATTCGCGCAAGCCCTGAAAGGGCATGTCTCCCTGCACCAGAAAGTATATCTCGAAAAGCTCATAGTCCGAAAAGGCTCGCAGGAACGGTTCTACAGGTAAACCGCCACTGTTGCGGTCTACAACGTTTCGGGCGCGCCCAATGACGTCGGTCATGGGGGGCAACGTGTTGCCCTCGATACTGCGGGGAGCCTCGGTGCGCACTTTCAGCAGTTTTCCCTGCCAGCCTCCGTAGCGCAGAAGACGTTCGAATCGCTCCGCCGCCTCTTTTTCGGGAACGGTGGTGCTGTAGGCGAAGTTCAGATGGTCTTCCCCTGTGCCGGTGGAGATAACCACGATGGTAACTTGCGGGGCAACACTCTGTTGCGCCGTGACAGCCCCTGTGAACAAACCGAGCAGCAGAGCTAACAGCGTAAGACGCATTGGCGTATGCATAGAACCTCGTTTCTGATATTCGCTTCTGACCACGGCGCAACCGCTCATGACGCTCCCTGCAGAGCGTTTGTGATGATACCTGCCCAGGACACACACTGATTGTATCAAACCTGAGGGCGAAAGGTCAAGGGATGTCGGGCTATCTGCACAATGCGCCGCAATCGGTATCACTGCGGGACTACGCAGGCAGGTGCGCCCTGCATCACATGCACAGGCTTTTCTTGCTTGCAGGAGAACGCCTCCTCGCACTACAAATATACAAGTACGCAAGCGGTTAACGGTAGTTGCGCGCTGGTAACCGGAGGGGCATTTCGGTGAACATACTGGTAGTGAACTGTGGTAGTTCGTCGGTGAAATACCGACTGTTCAGCGATTCGCAAGAGCGGGCGCGAGGATTGATCGAGCGCGTGGGCAGCGCAGAAACCCCCAATCACACGGTAGCGGTACAGCAGATGTTTAAGCAGCTCAGCGAGATGGAAGGGGGGCTGCCGATAGAGGAGATACACGCCATCGGACACCGCGTTGTGCATGGCGGTGAAAAGTTCACAGGAGCGGTAATTATCACGCCGGAGGTCATCGAAGCGGTGGAAGAGTGCGCCAGCCTTGCGCCTCTGCATAATCCGCCCAACCTGCTGGGTATTCGTGCGTGCATGGAGCAGGCGCCGCAGGCGATACAGGTGGCGGTGTTCGATACCGCCTTCCACCATACCCTGCCAGGACATGCCTATCTGTATGCCCTGCCCTATGAACTGCGTGAAAAATACGGCATCCGCCGATACGGCTTTCACGGCACCTCGCACCGCTACGTTTCGGAGCGGGTGATACAACTGCTGAGGCAGGAGAACGCCCTGCACACACCCAGCAAGATCATCTGTTGTCATCTGGGCAACGGCTGTAGCATCGCCGCGGTGCTGGATGGCAAGAGCGTGGACACCAGCATGGGCATGACCCCCGCCGAAGGACTGGTGATGGGAACCCGCTCGGGTGACCTCGACCCGGCGATACTCCTGCACTTACAGCGCACCCTCGGCTGGGATGCTGACCGCGTGGACCGCCTGATTAACAAGGAGGGCGGTTTACTGGCGCTGGCTGGTGTATCGGATATGCGCGATGTGGAAGCGCGAGCCGCTGCCGGAGATAGTCAAGCGCAGACCGCTTTCGAGGTATTCTGTTATCGAATCATTAAGTACATCGGCGCGTATGCCGCCGCGATGAACGGGGTTCATGCCATCGCGTTCACGGCGGGCATCGGCGAGAACAGTCCGGCGGTGCGCAGCAAGGTGTGCGCTTCGCTGGGATACCTCGGGGTGGAGATCGACGAAGACGCGAACCGTGCCGGCAAAGGGGAAAGGTGTATCAGTACGCCCGGCTCGCGTGTCAAAGTATATGTCGTACCGACCGACGAGGAGCGTGTCATTGCCGAGGAGACCCGCAGGCTGGCGCAAAGAGTACGCCACTAAACTCTGTCACATAGAGAGGGGGAGTTCCCCGTGAGACTGGATTTGACCGAGATTGCCCAGCATGTCGGTAAGCAGATGTCTTACGATGTAGACGAACCGGCGAGCTCGATTACCGACCTGCAGGTGCTCAGTCCCGTTCGAGGCACTTTGCGCTTCACCAACACCGGAGACCTGTTGCTGGTGCGCGGCATCCTGCATACCACTGTGGAGCTGGAGTGCAGTCGATGCCTGCGTCTTTTCGAAATGCCTCTTCGGTGCGAGGTCGAGGAACAGGTAGAACTGCGGGCTATCGCCGCGCGTCCCTTCGAGCATCCGCAGGTGACCATCGTGCCGGAGGAGGGCGATACCCTCTTTCTGGACGGTAATATCCTGGACCTGACGGAGCTGATACGGCAGATGCTGCTGGTTTCTCTACCCATCAAGCCTCTGCATGACGAGGAGTGCAAAGGCCTGTGCCCGACGTGTGGCGCCGACCTGAACGAAGGAGAATGTTCTTGCGAACGTCCGGTCGGGCATCCTGCTTTCGCCGCGCTGGCACGGCTGCTTGCGCAGATGGAAGAGGCGTGACTCGTGATATAATATATCGGCGATTTTTATCGGAAAGAGGTGAGACTGTGGCTTTACCAAAGCGACGACATTCTCATGCGCGAACCGCAAAGCGGCGCACTCACTATACCCTGAACGCGGCAACAGTGGTGAAAATCGGACGGTGCCCGACGAATAACCCGAATTGTCCGGGCGCACACCTGTCGCACACCGCCTGCCCTGTCTGTGGCTACTACAAGGGACGGCAGGCAGTGCTGATTAAGCAGAAGCGACGCCGCGAAAGATAGTCTCTGGCTATATGGCGTTCCCCGACTCAGCCATACGTATTGCGGTCGATGCCATGGGGGGCGACCATGCCCCGCAGGAGGTAGTCCGCGGCTGTTTGACCGTCGCCCGCGAGATGCCCTTTGTGGACATCACTCTGGTGGGTGACGAACAGCGTGTTTCCGCAGAACTGCGGGCAGTGTCTTTGCCCTCCAATCTGCATCTTCGACATGCCCCGCAGGTCATCGAGATGGGGGAAAGCCCTGTACAGGGTGTCAAGCGCAAGCGCGACGCCTCTATCGTGGTTTGCGCACGGATGGTGCAGGAGGGGGAGGCGGATGCTTTCTTCTCTGCGGGTAACAGTGGGGCAGCTATGGCGGTTGCTGCCCTGCAAATCGGACGTATCCCCGGCATAGACCGCCCTGCCATCGCCGCGGCGATACCCAGTAAGAAGGGACGTTTCGTGCTGATTGACGCAGGGGCAAATGTGGACTGTGACCCGTCGCACCTGCTGGAGTTCGCCATTATGGGCTCGGTGTATGCTCAGCTCATTCTGGGTATCCCCAGCCCGACCGTCGGACTACTGAGCAACGGTGAGGAAGAGAGCAAAGGCAATCAGGTGGTGAAGACGGCGCACAAACTATTGCGCCAGAGTGGGCTTCCCTTCGTCGGCAACATCGAAGGCAAGGACGTCTTTGAAGGAAAGGCGGACGTGGTGGTGTGCGACGGGTTCGTGGGCAACGTTGCGCTCAAAATCGGCGAAGGCACTGCCAGCTTCATGGTCAGCCTCATCGAAGAAGAGGTGCGACGCAATCCGCTGTTGATGCTACCTCTCAGCCTGATGAAAGGGGTTATCCGCCGCCTGAAACAGCGCACCGACTATGCAGAGTACGGCGGCGCGCATCTGCTGGGTGTGAGGAAGGTGTGCGTCATCGGGCATGGACGGTCGCACGCCAGCGCCATTGCCAACGGTGTGAGGCTCACCGTGCGGTCGGTGCAGGAACGGATGGCGGAGCGCATCGAAAGCGCGATGCTTCAGCAAACTGCCCTGCTGAGCTCATTGCCTCTGTTGCTACAGGAGAACGAAGCCGATGCGCGGTAGCATACGGGCTGGCATTGTGGGCGTGGGTGTGGGCATTCCCGACAGGGTTGTTACGAATCATGAGCTCGAACGGCGCATCGACACCACTGACGAGTGGATTGTTACCCGTACCGGCATCCGCGAACGGCGCATCGCTCCCCCGGAGATAGCCACTTCTGACCTGGCGGCGCAGGCAGCGGTTCAGGCGTTGCGGAATGCAGGCAAGAGCGCGGAAGAGGTCGACCTTATCGTGGTGGCGACCGCCACTCCCGATATGCCCTGGCCTTCCACCGCTTGCCTGGTGCAAGCGAAGATTGGAGCGATGAAGGCGGCGGCGTTCGACCTGAACGCGGTATGCTCGGGCTTTGTGTATGCATTGTGGATGGCAGCGCAGGCGGTGGAAACAGGCGCTTATCGGTGCGTGCTGGTGATTGGTGCGGATGTGCTGTCGCGGCAGGTGAACTGGGAAGACCGCTCGACCTGTGTGCTGTTCGGCGACGGCGCAGGAGCAGTGGTGCTAACCCCTGTGGAGGAGCCTTACGGTGTGCTATCGGGTGTGCTGGGTGCGGATGGTACGGGCGCGCCGTTGCTGCAGGTGCCTGCAGGTGGCACCCGAGAGCCAATCAGTCCAGAGGTCATGGCGCAGAAACGCCATACCATCCACATGCGCGGGCGCGAGGTTTTCAAGTTCGCCGTCACTATCATGGGCGAGGCGTCGGTGCAGGCGCTGGAGAAGGCGGGCGTTCGGCCCGAAGAGGTGGACCTTTTCATCCCGCATCAGGCGAACATCCGTATCATTCAGGCGGCGGCAGAGCGGCTGAACCTGCCGATGGAACGGGTGTTTGTGAACGTCGACCGCTACGGAAATACCTCGGCAGCGTCCATACCTATCGCACTGTATGAGGCGTGGGCGCAAGGATGCTTGAAGAAGGGCGACGTGGCGGTCGTGGTGGGTTTCGGTGCAGGACTGACGTGGGGTGCATGCGTCATCCGATGGGCTTACTGAGGAGGTGGCAGTGTACGCACTGGTTTTTCCGGGACAGGGTTCGCAATCGCCGGGCATGGGCAAGGAGATAGCCGAAGCGTTTGCCCCGGCGCGGAAGATTTATGAGGAGGCAGATGACATTCTGGGCTACCGCCTGAGCGCGCTGTGTTTTGAGGGCAGTGAGGAGGAGCTGCGTCAGACGGTTCACGCCCAGCCTGCGCTGTTCGTGACCGGCGTGGCGACATGGTACGCCCTGAACGAGATGGTGGAGGTGAACCCTGTTTGCGTGGCAGGGCACAGCGTAGGCGAGTATGCCGCGCTGGTGGCGGCAGGTGTGCTGGAGTGGCAGGACGGATTGAGATTGGTGCGTGCGCGCGCGGAAGCGATGCAGGAGGCAGCGGAAAGGTCGCCGGGCACGATGGCGGCGGTGTTGGGTCTGGATGCGGACGCGGTGGAATCTGCCTGTGCAGAGGCGTCCTCTGCGGGCGTGGTCTGCGTGGCAAACCGCAACTGCCCCGGACAGGTGGTTATCTCGGGCGAGGCGGAGGCGGTAGCCAAAGCGGGGGAACTGTGTAAAGCAAAAGGCGCGAAACGGGTCATCCCCCTGCGCGTGAGTGGGGCGTTCCATTCGCCACTGATGCAACCTGCTGCCGAGCGGTTTCGCGCAGCACTGCAACAGGTAACCTTCCGCCCGCCGAGGGTTCCGGTGGTTGCCAACCGCACCGCCGACGTGCTGAACGCAGAGGCCGACTTCGTGGCTTTGCTGACCGAACAGCTGCTGCATTCGGTGCGCTGGGAGGAAAGCGTGCGTCGGATGTGGGAAATGGGAGCGAGGCTGTTTGTGGAGCTGGGGCCCGGCGACGTGCTCAGCGGTCTGGTCAAGCGAACGATGGCAGACGCGCAAACATGCACGGTGCGCAACGCTGAGGAATTACACCGTGCAGCCGAGTTGTTGCGGGGTGGATGACTCGTCTGACACACTGAACACGACAAACAGAGCGGGAGGGTGGATTGCGACTGGAAGGCAAAATCGCACTGGTGACCGGTGCGGGGAAAGACATCCGGGGTATCGGGCACGGCATCGCGGTTGCGCTGGCGCGCGAGGGTGCAGACGTGGCGGTTGCGTCACACACTTTGGCAAATGCTCTCCGGGTTGCCGACGCGGTGCAGGAGATAGGCAGGCGTGCGCTGGCGATAGAGATGGATGTGTCGCAAGCGGAATCGGTGGAGGCGGGTATCGCCGAGGCTATCGAGGCGTTCGGCAGGATAGATATTCTGGTGAACAACGCAGGCATCACGCGCGACGCCCTGCTGGTGCGGATGCGTGAGGAAGACTGGGACGCGGTGCTGGACGTGAATCTAAAAGGAGCGTTTCTGTGCAGCCGTGCCGTGGCGAAAGTCATGATGAAACAGCGTTCCGGATGCATTGTCAACATCACCTCCATCATGGGGTTGACGGGCAATGCCGGGCAGGCGAACTACGCCTCTGCCAAAGCGGGTTTAATCGGTTTCACCAAATCGCTGGCAAGGGAGCTGGGCTCGCGCAACATCCGTGTGAACGCCGTCGCTCCCGGCTGGATAGACACCGCCATGACCGACAGCCTGCCCGAATCGGTGCGCGAAGCCATCCTGAAGCAAATCCCGCTGGGGCGGCTGGGCAAAGCCGAAGACGTGGCAGGCGCGGTGGTCTTCCTTTGCAGCGAGGAGGCATCCTATATCACCGGGCAGGTCTTGACGGTAGACGGCGGTCTCGTTATGATATAGAAAGCCATTGCTGTGATCTGTCAACGGACAACACTTCACAAGAACGGAGGGTAGCATGAACACGTTTGACCGCATCAAGAAAGTGATTGTGGACAAGCTGGAAGTGGATGAGAACGAGGTAACGCCGGAAGCTTCCTTTGCGGAGGACCTCGGTGCGGACTCGCTCGATGTCGTGGAGCTGATTATGGCTCTGGAAGAAGAGTTCAACATCGAGATACCCGACGAGGATGCCGAGGGCATTCGTACAGTACAGGATGCGGTGAATTACATCGACCAGAAGCTCGCTTCAGGTTAAACGACAATGGCGGAAATGTGGCGACGGGTAGTGGTGACCGGCATGGGCGCCATCACCCCGTTGGGCCTGGATGTTCCTTCCTTCTGGGAGGGACTGAAGAGCGGACGCAACGGGGTGGCGACTATTACTTCTTTTGACCCTTCGGGACAGCCGGTGCGTTTTGCGGCAGAAGTCAAGGGGTTCGTCGCGGAGAACTATATGGAGCGCAAGGAAGCGCGTCGCATGGACCGCTTTACGCAGTTTGCTATCGCGGCGACCCGAGAGGCGCTGGCGAGTTCGGGACTGGAAATCACCGACGAGAACCGCACACGCATCGGCACGTTGATTGCCAGCGGCATCGGCGGATTGCAGACTCTGGAAGAGCAACACAGGGTGTTTTTGGAGCGCGGACCCGATAGGGTAAGCCCCTTCCTGATACCGATGATGATTGCAAACATGGCGTCGGGACAGGTTGCTATTCAGTTCGGGTTGCAAGGTCCCTGCACCACTGTGGTAACCGCCTGTGCCGCTGGCACAAACGCGATTGGGGACGCCTGGGAGATCATTCGCCGGGGAGACGCAGACGTGATGATAGCAGGTGGCACTGAGGCAGCAATCACCGCCCTGGCATTAGCCAGCTTCGCCAACGCGCGTGCGCTTTCCACCCGTAACGACGACCCCGAACACGCCAGCCGTCCCTTCGACGCCGAGCGGGATGGCTTCGTGATGGGCGAAGGATCGGGCGTGATGGTGCTGGAGGAACTGGAACACGCCTTGCAACGCAACGCGCCCATACTTGCCGAACTCATTGGCTACGCCATGAACGCGGATGCCTATCATATCACCGCCCCCGACCCAGAAGGGGAAGGCGCAAAACGGGTGATGGAGCTGGCGATGCGCAAAGCAGGCATCACTCCCGAGCAGGTAGACTATATCAACGCACACGGCACCTCTACCCCCGCCAACGACCGACTGGAGACACTGGCTATCAAACGCGCTTTCGGTGAACATGCCTATCGCCTGGCAGTGAGCTCCACCAAATCGATGACGGGACACCTGCTTGGCGCGGCGGGAGCGGTAGAAGCCATTGCGACCGTGCTTGCCATCCAGCATCAGCTTGCCCCGCCCACCATCAACTATCAAACGCCAGACCCGGAGTGCGACCTGGACTACGTGCCCAATGAGGCGCGTCCCATGAAGATAGACATCGCGCTGTCTAACTCCTTCGGCTTCGGTGGGCACAACGCGACACTGGTGTTTAAACGCTGGGAGGGTTGAGATGGCTGAACTGACCACGCACGAGCGCGTGAAACGGATGTACGAACACCGTGAGGCGGACCGCGTGCCGATTACCGATAGCCCTTGGGCTGCCACCATCGAACGCTGGCACCGAGAGGGCATGCCGTCCGATGCGGATTTTGCGGAGTTCTTCGAACTGGACAAGTTTACCGCTATCCACCTGGACAACAGTCCGCGTTACCCGGTGAAGGTGATAGAAGAAACCGAAGAGTATGTGATTTCCACTTCTCCTTGGGGAGCGACCTTTAAGAACTGGAAGCATCGCGGCGGAGTGCCCGAGTTTCTGGATTTCACCATCGTGGACCGGGATAGCTGGCAGGAAGCAAAAGCGCGGATGACGCCCACGCCTGACCGCATCCCATGGGACCACCTGAAGCAGAACTACCGTCGCTGGCGCGAGGAGGGCTACTGGATTAGCGCGGGATTGTGGTTCGGATTCGACGTCACGCATTCGTGGGCGGTGGGTACCGAGCGGGTGTTGCTTGCCATCGTGGAAGACCCAGAGTGGCTGATGGACATGTTCAATCACTTTCTGGATGTCGACCTTGCCCTGCTGGACATGCTGTGGGAGGCAGGCTACACCTTCGACGAAATCACATGGCCCGACGACATGGGCTATAAGGGGCACCAGTTCTTCTCCGTCAGGACCTATCGCGAGCTGCTGAAGCCGGTGCATCGCCGGGCATGTGAATGGGCGCAGGCGCATGGGGTGTATGTCCGTTTGCACTCGTGTGGTGATGTGCGTCCGTTCATCCCCGAGTTCATCGAAATCGGCGTGCAAATGCTCAACCCGATCGAGGTGAAGGCGGGAATGGAACCGACCGAGCTGAAAAAGCAGTACGGCGACCGACTGGGCTTTCACGGTGGGCTGAACGCCGTGCTTTTCTACGACATGGAGGCGATGTTCGCGGAGATGGAGCGGGTCATTCCCGTGATGAAGCAGGGCGGCGGCTATATCATCAGCTCCGACCACTCCGTGCCCGATAGCGTCAGCCTCGAGCAGTTCCGCGAGTTCGTGCGCAAGGCGAAGGAGCTGGGACGATACGATTAAGCGTTCAGGTCGCCACGTCGCTCACTTTATCGGAGAAGCAGAGGGGATGGGTTGTGGCGTAGACGCGGGAGCCTGTTCTGCTGCCAGCGCAGCTGCCGAAAGCAACACCAGCACCACCCACAACACGTCCGACAGTAGCAGATGCACCAGCTGCATCCACACCGGCGCCTTCAACACGACATTTACCGCCCCCGCCACCAGCTGAACCACATACAGCATCATCAACGTCATCACCAGACGCCCTACCGCCGGATGCGGACGCTGATTCAGCACCCAGATGCCTGCCGCCGAGAGATACACTCCAGCCAGCACCGCCACCACCGGATGAATCGGGCGGATGGCAATCAGCGTGCGCACCAGCGGCGATTCTTCGGGCTGAACGCCCAGACCCAGAAAGAGCGTGTCTCCCAGCGCGATGACCGCTCCTGTCATGCCGACGACCAGCACCGCCAGCAATCCCCCAACCAGCACGTGCAGGAGCCTGCCCTGCCCGCGCAACCGGAACACCGCCCCGCCCGACGCCCACCACGCGGTCAACGTCAGCGCAGCCAGCAACAGGAAGGTATTCAGCAGGTGCAGGGGCATCGATATCGCCCGCGCGACCGACGTATTGTGCGCCACCCACTCGAAGAGCACCAGCCCCGCGCCCAACAGTGCCTCGGTGATGATGAAAAACAGCGACAGCGACGCTCCCAAACGAACGATGTGCTTGCGCGGATGCGTTCGAAAAGCCCACACGAACATCGCCAGCACCGCCAGCAGGGCTAACCCGCTGGTAGCTCGATGTGTGAACTCAATCAGCGTTTCTACCGATTGGGGGCGCGGGATAATCTCGCCGTTGCAGGTGGGCCAGTGGCTGCCACAACCTGCGCCGCTGCCCGTGGCCCGCACAAACGCTCCCCAGAGAATGACCAGCACGTTGTAACCCAGCACGCCCCAACAGAACCTAGCGAATCGGCTCATGGCAGTTACCCCGCAGATTATTTAGCCTGATTATACCCCAGATGGGTCAGAACCATCGGACGGGGGCGTATCTCCAGCACCACGACCTGACGCTCGCGGAACCGCTCGACCAAAGCACCCTTTGCGACGGCATCCAGCAGTAACCGACGCCAGTGCTCGCGCTCCGCCCCGGGCGGCACAAATGCCAGATTCTGCAGCACATACTGGTATCCCATGCGGTGCAAAGTGTGCGCCAGCATGTCGCCGTCGGTCAGCGAGTCGTAGTCAATCAGGGTATGGTGCCCAGGGTTGCCCCACAGGTAGCGTCGTTGCAGGTAGAAGCCGCGCGTCTCGTCATAGAGTATCACGCCTGCTTCGCGCGGGGTGTTCTGATTGACCCACTGGCAGGCTTGCCACACACCGGGCAAAGCACGTTCCAGATATGCCGTTGAACCCTCGCGCCATACCGTCAGCGTCCTGCCCCACAGGGGGAACATGCCCATCACGCACCACAGCACCTGCAGGGCAATCGCTAGCTGCATCGCTCGCGCTGTGAGGCGATGGTCTTTTTGCACCGCCAGCCAGCCGCACCACAACGACACCAGCGGGAAGATGGTCATCAGGTAGCGCACCTGCTGCATCAGCACAAACCACAACGCCAGCGATACCAGCGAGAAGAGTATCCACCAACGTGCCGCGTCGGGCAGCCTGCGCACCAACAGCAGCGGTATCAGCCCTGCCAGATACGCGAATCCGACCGACCCCACAAACGGCAGGGGGTCGAAGAAGCGGTTCCAGTAGAAGGTCAGGTTGAACGGCGCCATCAGCAGCTGGTAGGGCTCGCGTCCCAGCCCAAACGCCAGCTGCGCCTCGCGGTAGATGCGGGCGTTTTCCGCTGTCCAGTTGCGCCCACCGAATATCTCGTAAAAAAAGGGATACACGGGATTGCCCGTGTAAATGTAGGTCTTGAGATACCACGGCGCGCCCACCAGCACCGCGAGAACGACGCAACCTGCAATCTCGGCGAACCGCACTTGCCGCCGGCGCATCATCTCCCACAGCAACAACAACGCCAGCAACCCTACACTGCCCAGCGCGGTCATCTTGGTTCCCAGCGCAAGGCCTCCCATCAAACCCGCCAGTACCAGCCATCTGCGGCGAATGGAGACATCCTCCTCGGCGGCGGCGTTCCATGCGGCAAGCAGGCAAAGCAGGGTGTAGGCAGTGGTGGCAAGGTCGGCATAAGCGACGGTGGACTCCCACAGCACGACGGGCACCGCGACGAAGCTGGCTGCTGCCCATGTCCCTGCAAAGCCTGCGCGTCGCGCAAAAGCCAGTATTCCCCACAGCGTGATCAGCAGGGTTGCCCAGTGAAACACCTTCGCCCCGCCTGCGCCCATGCCCACTCCTATCGCCCACAGGTATTGCATCTCTATCACGAACGGGAAGTTCGAGTGGTGCATGAAGGGGATGTAACCGATACGCCCTTCCCGTAGCCAGATGGCTGGGGCGGCAAGGTGATAGGATAGCCCATCCCAGTCGGTGGCGGCAGGGGGAGACGCCACCATCGGCAACGACCACCAGGCAATCAGTGCGGGCAGGACCCAGTGCTGCCACGGCAGGGATAGGGCGGGTTCTGCGGCACCCCGCATCCGTCCCCACGCAATGATGCCCAGCAACAACACGAACCCGAACGCGCCCCACAGCACGTTCGGGCGCAGCCCACCCAGCAGTCCTAACGCCAGCACGAGATAGGACAACAAGCCCGTGCTGAGTGCCAGCCCAAAAGCAAGGCGCTCCCCCGCATCTGTAAACGGTAACCTCCACTGGCGACACCACTGCCAGCCTGTCCACGCCAGCAGGGCAACCGCCAGCAGCGCGGGCATCCATCCCCATACCGCGTACAGCGTTACGCTGTCCACCGCAATATCTCCTCATCCCGTATGGGTGCAGGCGATACGCTGATCACTGGTGCAAAGCCCGTTAGAGAAACCCTTCGCGCCTCCTCGACACTGAGGTGGTGAATCAGCACACGGGCAGGCAGAGCCAGCACGGCTGCTGTTGCCCAATCGCCCAGCCTGCGGATGCCGGGTACCCACACGTTCTGCAGGAAGAAACGGTTGCTGCCATCGCACCCGTTCAGGTCAGCCACCACCGAGTGCAGTTTGCGGTCGCACGACGCCGCCAGTAGTGCCCACCACCCCGCGTTGCTCATGCCGACGGCGCAGGTCTGTCTCACTCCACGCCGCGAACGCAGCAGCGCCAGCGCGGTCAAAGTATCCTGTATCTGCCCCTGTGCGTCTGTGCGATTAAAGGTCTCCGGAAAGTTGCCCTGCAGGTTGCGCGCGCCGAAACGACGTAAATGTTCCCCTGTGCCGAAGGCGTCCAGCGTCATGACGAGATAACCGGCGTCCAGGAAGCGATGAAGCAGGCTTTCTCGGCGCACCCATGCTTCCGTACCTTCCGGATGTAGCAGCAGTACCGCCTTGCCCGGAGACTGTTTCGCTGGCTGGAACAGCGCGCCCAGCACGACTTCACCCGTCCCTCGGCGGCGGAAGGCGATACGGCGATGAGGCAGGGTGGTGGTGTGTTCCTGCTCGTCCAGCACCTCTGTCTGTGCGGGCGTCACTGTCTCTACAGCTAGGGTGTGCATCCAGGCACTGCCCACCCATCGCCGAAACGCAGGAACCTGCTGAGGGGTGCGTGGGAAGCGTCTGCGTAACTGCTCAGCGTCCATCTGGCGCAAAGCCTCCAGTACCGCATCTCCTCGCGGGTAGCCTGCGGGCAGCACCCCGTCGGGGAAGACCCGCACCTTCTCCGGAGGGTCTACTGTGAAGGGTGGTTCGCGGTCGGGTGCAGGGATACCCAGCCATTTACCGAAGAAGGCGTAAACCGCCTCGCGACTGGCGCGGTTGTAGTTGTGGTCTGCCTCGTAGCAAACTGCAGAGATGCGCGACTCCGCCCCCAGCAGGGCGTATATCGCCCTGGCGGCAGGGTATTCCTCCTCCATGGTGTTCTTTGTCCAGTCGCCGGTCGCCGCCACCAGCAACAGCGGGCGCGGTGCCGCCAGCGCGGCGATTTCCACGTTGTTGGTATCCAGGCGTAAGCCGGGCGCGTTTTCGCAGAAGCAGCCGCCCTGATAATGCGCAGACACCATACACACCGGCGCGGCAGCAGCCACGCGCGGTTCCACCGCTGTCAACAGGAAGGTCTGCGTGCCTCCGCCAGATGACCCCGTGCAGCCAATACGGCGTGTGTCGACCTCTTTCAGGGTGTGTAGCAGGTCCATCGCCCGCAGGCTGTTCCACAACTGCAGGCGCAACAGATGGATTCCCCACAGCTCCCACTCTTTCGAGACGCGCTGATGAGGCAGTTGAAGGCTATCGTTGTAGCCCACCATGTCATAGCTGAACGCGATATAACCCTGCTTCGCCAGATTCACACAAAGTCCCACATAGGAGGTGTCGCTGTTGTCATTGGGGTTGTCTTCCAACCTGCCCCCGTGGGCGTGACCATGCGGACACAAGATGGCTGGAAAGGGCGGCTTTTTACCCACCGGTCGGTACAGGTTCCCCGTGCACAGGAAACCCGGAAAGCTTTCGAAGTATACTTTCTCCACGCTGTAGTCTTCATGCTCGATTCGCCCGAAGAATCGGGCTTTCAAAGGCGTGCGTGGCGGCAGGGGCAGTAGTCCTGCGCTGTTCAAAATGTGTTCTCGCAACCACCTCGCCCGTGCCTCCCATTGCTGGCGGGATGCATAAGCGGGCGTCGGCAAATGCATCTCGCCGTGCCTCACGTGGCTCACGCGCTCATCGCGGGAAGGGACTTCCATCTTGCGCCCTCCGATTTGCTGGTGACGTTTCTCATAAACTCTACGCCAGCGAAACCGCCGTTCCTGCAAAACGTCTGGAATGCTGGTAGAATATCCTCAGCACCACACAGGAGGTTTCCGATGAACAAACTGCTGGTGTTGCTGCTTCTGTTCGTGGCTTCGCTGGCGTGGGCGGAAGGCGAAAACAGTCCCTGTGCAAAGCTGTTGCCATCCGCCGAACTGATGGGCTGGAAAGAGGTGCAGGGGTCGTACCTGTACGGCAAAGGTAATGGGTTAACCAGCATCTACAACGGCGGTTACCAGACCTACACGAAGGCAGGGGTGCTGGAAGCCGCGCAAAAGCTCTACCAGCAGGGCGATTGGTATGTAACCGTTACCACCCACACGATGAAGGACGCTACCGCCGCCCGTCGGTTCGTCGAGTACTGGCGCAACGCACATCGCAAGCAGAAGCCGCAGTCTCTCAAGCTGACCGGGGTCGGCTTTCAGGTACAGGTGGACGGCGCGACCACCTTCTACTGGGCGGGAGGGCGATTCTTTGTGACGGTGATGGTGACACGGGATAACCGTCAGGCAGCAGATGAAGGACTGACCGTGCTACGCGCGGTGGTGGCACGTGCCTCTAAAGTCAAGTAAGCGGGGCACGCCAGCGAGGCTGGCGTGCCCATGGCACACTTACGTATCGGGGGTACCCCCGGGAATGCCTGACAGGTCACAGGGCAGTGTGTACGTAGGAACGGTTCCTGATGAAGTGGGCGAGGTGCCGGGGATGTTACCTCGGCGCGGATAGTACTTCGCGTGCCCATCCACAAAGTTCACGTTAAAACCATCGGAGTGGCGGGGGTGTGCGGGGAAGTTATCCCAACCGAAGGGACCATTCGGCGCGGGACAACCCGGGTCTACCTGCGGCGTGCCGAGCGCAATATATGTGGAATCGTAAAACATGGTGGTGTTGGCAGGCTCCCCGACGGCACCCAGGCTCACCACGGGGTCTCTGTCGAACAGTCCCGGGGGTAGTGCCGGGTCCTGGAACAGGGCAAAGTTCATGGCGTAGGAGGCATAGCGGAAGGTTCCACTCCCGCGCAGTCCTAATCGCTGCAGGATAGTCACGAAATCGATGCCCGGCCGCTGCGACGGGCATACCATAATGTCTACGTTTTTCACATAAGGCATCGTGGCATCGTACACGGTGAACACCCGGTCTCCGGAGCCCGGCACCAGGATTGGATTGTCCATGCTGTACACGCTCTGGGGGAACATCTCATCGTAATCCTGCACGTAGGCAAGGGTTGCCAGCGCGTACTGGCGCATGTTGCTCAGACAGGAAGCCGAGCGTGCTTTCTCACGCGCCTGCGAGAAAACGGGGAACAAAATGGCCGCCAGTATCGCGATAATCGCGATAACGACTAACAATTCGATCAGGGTGAAAGCGTGGCGCTTCATGAGTCAACCTCCTCGAAGGATTTTGCCTTGCTTAGTATAGAGGCAGTACAACTGCGAGTCAAGCAGTGGAGGCAGATTTTGGATTAAGAGATGTTTAACGTTTGCTGTTTGCCTTTTCTCGGTTTTGGCATTAGAATACATCTGGTGAACAGTGGAGATGCCGGAAATATCCACGCCAAACTGGAGTGCGGCGCTTCAGCGGCTGGCACGAAGCTACGCCCGTGTCGCGCGTAAGGTGCTCGGGGACAACCTGACCTCGGTCGTGCTGTACGGCTCGGTGGCGCGCGGTGAGGCACATGCGGAGTCGGACGTTGACCTGCTCATCATTTGCAAGCAGCTGCCACACGGCATCTTCGAGCGAAACCGGCTAATGGACCCCGTGCGGGAGCAGGTCGAACCCCGTTTGCGTCGGCTCTGGGCGCGAGGCTATCGAGGCGACTTCAGCGAGGTTCTGAAAACCGAAGCTGAGGCGCAACACGTCGTGCCGCCCTATCTGGACATGACAGAAGACGCCATTCTGCTGGTAGACCGTGGACGATTCTTCGCGCAAGTGCTGGAGAGGGTGCGCGAACGCCTGAGAGAGCTTGGCGCGCAACGCAAGCAGCTGGGCACCGTGCGCTACTGGGACCTTAAGCCGGACTTCCGCCCGGGAGAGGTGATAGAGATATGAACAATCACCGCACCGCGCGTTAATACAACAGGCACGCTTCGCTCTCGAAGCGTGCCGCAATCTGATGGAGCGCACCGAATAGAGTGGCTCATTCGTGGTCGGGAACAGGTCTCTTCTGCTGCGGCTCCACCATTTCCACTACTGGTCTGCCGTCGCGTTCCACCCACACTCCGCAGGGTCCACCACCCTCGCTCACTTCGATGGTGACTTCGGTACCGTCCATGCGCAGTAACGGCTGGTAGAACTGTGCGATTTTCTGGGCGTCTCCCACCGCATAATGCCCAATGAGCGAGCGGCGGAACCGGTTCGTGGAGCGGTTGGGATAGCTGCCGTGTATCAGCGAACCGTTGAAGAACAGCACGTCGCCCGGCTCCATCACCGCAGGCACAATGGGCAGGTCTTTGGGCACAGGCACGGCAATGTTGGTGAAACTTTCGGTAGTGTCGGCGGGAATCGTGCAGAGGATAGGCAGGTTGTGCGTACCCGGAACCACCATCAGGCAACCGTTCTCTTCATCGCACGGATCCAGCGCCATCCACGCCGCCATGCACGTGCCCGGATGCACTCGCAGATAGAAGTTGTCCTGATGCAGTGCTTGTCCGCGCGCACCCGGCGGCTTGAAGTAGAGCATCGTCTGTGCCGCGTATGGCTCCTTACCCAGTAAGGCGGTCAGCCATGCATTGAGGCGAGGGTCAATCATCCATTTCAGGCTCACTTCGTCCCAGCGGTGCATGTGGATCATGCGCGGGTAGCGCTTGAGCGGGTCGTTGCTCGTAGGGTCTACCCCCGCAAAGTCACCCGGATAGGATCCCGCCTCCCGTAAGCGCATGTAGTGGTCGATATAGAAGTCAACTTCCTGCTTGCTGAACAATCCGCGAGCGATGACGTAACCTTCACGTTGAAACTGCTCGATGTGCTTTGCGGTAATCATGCAGCACCCTCTCTTCAGCCTTTAGTCTATCAAAATAATACCACAGCTGGGTTCGCTGCGTCAATGCGGCTCGTGGGTATTCCGTCAATCCGCCAGATGTCCAGCACGGTGGGAAAGGCTCCTTCCGAACCGTAAAAAAACTCCCCGCCCGCGAGGAGGTCGGGAGGAGTCGGCTCACCGCGAGGCACTGTTTGGTATCTTTTTCCAAAACCCAAAAACCCGTTGACAAGATATATTTTTCTATGCTAACATTCTCACAGTCAACCCGAAGTGACGGCGACCAAGAAGGGCGGAGAGACCCCCCTGCTACCCACCATCTGCCTTCCTGCAAGCCCTCACCTCTTGTTGACCATATTCTTTCCAAAAGGAGGGTTTCATCCATGCGTAGTGTGCGCACTGCGCTGGTGCTCTCTCTGCTTCTGTGCTGCAGCGGGAGCATCTTCGCGCAATCTTTCACCTATCAGGGAATGCTTAAGAGCACGGGCATCCCTGCTAGCGGCAACTATGACCTCCAGTTCAGCCTCTGGACGGCGGCTACTGGAGGCCTACAGGTTGGTTCCACCATCACGCGCATCGGTGTCAGCGTCAGCAACGGTGTGTTTACCACCGAATTGGACTTCGGCAACGTGTGGGACGGCAATGACCGCTTCCTGCAAATCGCCGTGCGTCCTTCGGGAAGCGGTTCCTATACGACCCTTTCTCCCCGTGTCAGGGTCCACCGTGTTCCCTACAGCCAACTGGCGTTCAGCGCGCTGAGCGTGCCCTGGTCGGGCATCAGCGGGATGCCTGCGGGCTTTGCGGACGGGGAGGACAACGACACCACCTACACGGCGGGTGGGGGTCTGGCGTTGACGGGTAACACGTTCTCCATCGCTACGGGTGGGGTGGTAACGAGCATGCTGGCGGACCTTGCGGTGACGACGGTGAAGCTGGCAGACAGCGCGGTGACAAGCGCGAAGATCGCGGACGGCACGATAGCGACGGCACACATCGCCAACGGTGCGGTGACGGATGCGAAGTTATCGGGCACGGGTGTTACCGCGGGCACGTATGGCTCGGCGACTCAGGTGGGCGTGTTCACGGTGAACGCCCAGGGTCGGCTCACTTCTGCGAGCAACGTGACCATCTCAGGAGTGACTCCCGGTGGTTCTGCGGGTGGCGACCTGTCTGGGACGTATCCGAACCCGACGGTTGCTCGTTTGCAGACTCGCCCTGTTTCGTCCACGGCTCCTGCGAGCGGTCAGGTGCTCAAGTGGACGGGCACGATGTGGGCTCCTTCTGCGGATGATGTGGGCGGTTTGACGCTTCCGTTTTCCGGGAGCGCGAATGTGGGCGGCGCGGCGTTCTCCGTCACGAATACCGCCTCCAGCGGTGTCACCTACGGCGTGTGGGGTGAGAGCGACAGCACGGGTGGGACTGGCGTGTATGGCAGGGCTTCTGCCACCAGCGGCCCGACCTCCGGCGTGGTGGGTGAGAGCGTCAGCACCTCTGGGTTTGGTGTGTTCGGCTTGGCTACCGCCACCAGCGGTGGCACCTTCGGCGGGTACTTCCAGAGCGACAGCACGAATGGTCGTGGCGTGTTCGGCTGGGCTACCGCCACCAGCGGTCTCAACTACGGCGGGTACTTCCAGAGCGACAGCACGAATGGTCGTGGCGTGCTCGGCTTGGCTACCGCCACCAGCGGTGGCACCTTCGGCGGGTACTTCCAGAGCGACAGCACGAATGGTCATGGCGTGCTCGGCTGGGCTACCGCCACCAGCGGTGTCACCATCGGCGTGTTGGGTCAGAGCAACAGCACCTCTGGGCGTGGTGTGTTCGGCTTGGCTACCGCCACCAGCGGTGCCACCTACGGCGTGTATGGTCAGAGCGTTAGCACAGACGGTCGTGGCGTGTTCGGCTTGGCTACCGCCACCAGCGGTAGCACCTTCGGCGGGTACTTCCAGAGCGACAGCACGAATGGTCGTGGCGTGTTCGGCTGGGCTTCCGCCAGCAGCGGTGTCAACTACGGCGGGTGGTTCCGGAGCGACAGCACGTCTGGAACTGGCGTGTACGGCTTGGCTCACGCCACCAGCGGTGTCACCTACGGCGTGGTGGGTCGGAGCGACAGCACCTCTGGGATCGGCGTGCTCGGCTTGGCTACCGCCACCAGCGGTGTCACCTACGGTGGGTGGTTCTGGAGCGGCAGCACGTCCGGGACTGGCGTGGTCGGCTATGCTTCCGCCTCCAGCGGCCGCGCATGGGGCGTGTGGGGTGATACCGATAGTCCTGCCTCCAGCGCCCATGGTGTGTTCGGCGAAGAGCCCTCTGGAGGCGCGGGGCACGCGGTCTACGCTCTCGGCTCCTTTGCCGCTACGGGCAGCAAGTCGTTCCAGATAGACCATCCGCTCTTTCCAGAAACCCACTACCTCAACCACTTCTGCTCGGAAGGTCCGGAGCCCTACAACATGTATCGGGGCAACGTGGTGACCGATGAGAAAGGCTACGCCACCATCCAGCTCCCCGACTACTTTGAGAGCATCAACCGCGACCCCACCTATCACCTCACGGTGATAGACAACAGCGATGACTTCATCCTGGCGAAGGTAGTGCGAGAGATCCAGAACAATCAGTTCGTCATCCGCACCAATAAGCCTCACGTGAAGGTCTCCTGGCGCGTGGAAGCGATCCGCAACGACCGCTACGTGCAGAAGTATGGCTTCCAGACGGTTCAGGAGAAGGAGGACTCCATCAAGGGCAAGTACGTGCACCCGGAACTCTACGGAATGCCCAAAGAGTACGGCATCCACTACCGCCCGGATAGGGAGCGTTCTGCCCCGGAACGAAGCGCTCCGCCCGCGCACCGCGAGCCCCCTCGCCCTCCAAAAATGGAGGAGCGAAAGGTCCCCACAACCCCTCCCACCCCCTCCGCTCGCCAGCGGGCATCCGAAAGGGAGCGCCCGAAGGCTCGGAAGTAGAAATGGGTTTGGCGGGTTTTCTGGCAGGGGCACGGCATGCCGTGTCCCTGCTGCCCCCACGTGCGGGAACGAAACCCACGTATGCGACGAAACCAATGTAAGGGCGACCGGCCGGTCGCCCCTACAAAGGGTCGTTTCCTTTTATCAAAAGCCACCGAAGAATTTTAGAAAAAATTGGGGTAGGGCCCCTCCGTCTTGAGCCTGTTGCCCAAACCCTGCGGTTGCCCCATACCAGGGCAGGCACGGGGGTTTGCCCCTACCATTAATTGGGGCTTTGTGAGGGAGGGCTAAAATGGGGTTATGACCATCTCACGCAGGAGAGATTGTTTACGCAAGTTCACTGAGTTTTGCGGGTTTTTGTGTGTCCCCTGGGCTGGCGGAAGACGTTGGGAGGGTGGGGTTTTTTACATTCGGAAGACGGGCCATTGAGGTTCCGGGATGGGGGCGTGGAGGGCGGCTTCCAGGCATTGGGCGACGACGGCGCGGGTTTCCGTGGGGGTGATGATGCCGTCATCCCACATTCGGGCGGTGGCGTAATAGGGCGAGCCTTCCTCTTCGTATTGTTGGCGTACCGGGTCTCCGATGGCGCGTTTTTCTTCTTCGGATAGGGGTCCTTTGGCTTCTTTGATGGTAATGAGGACCTGGGCGGCTTGTTCTGCCCCCATCACGGAGATGCGGGAGTTGGGCCAGGTGAAGAGGAAGCGGGGGTTGTAGGCACGTCCGCACATGGCGTAGTTTCCCGCTCCGTGGGAGGCGCCGATGATGACCGTGATTTTGGGCACGTTAGCACAGGAGACTGCCTGAACCATTTTGGCGCCGTCCTTGGTGATTCCTCCCTGCTCATATCTTTTTCCGACCATAAAGCCTGTGATGTTTTGGAGGAAGAGCAGGGGGATGCCTCGCTGACAGCAGAGTTGAATGAAGTGCGTGCCTTTGAGGGCGCTTTCACTGAAAAGGACTCCATTATTGGCGAGGATGCCAACGGGATAGCCCATCCATCGGGCGAATCCGCACACCAGAGTGGTCCCGTATTCCCTCTTGAATTCGTGGAAGCGGCTCCCATCTACCAGCCGGGCAAGGACCTCGCGGACTTCATAGGGCTCGGAAGGGTCGGGGGGAACGATGCCGTAAATTTCTTCTGGGGGATAGAGGGGGTCTTCAGGTTCGGCACAGGGTAAGGGATGGCGATAAGGGCGTCCGAGGTTTCTAACAATTCCCTGGCAAATCTCCAGCGCGTGTTCGTCATTTTCCGCGAGGTGATCTGTGACTCCGCTGATGCGGGAGTGCATTTCTCCGCCTCCCAGTTCTTCGGGGGAGACTTCTTCTCCCGTGGCGGCTTTCACCAGAGGGGGACCTCCGAGGTATATGGTTCCCACGTTTTTGACGATGATGTTTTCGTCGCTCATTGCGGGCACGTAGGCGCCCCCAGCGGTACACATTCCCATCACGACGGAGATCTGGGGAATCCCTTGGGAGGACATCTGCGCCTGATTGTAAAAGATCCTTCCGAAGTGTTCTTTATCCGGGAAGACTTCGGCTTGCATCGGGAGAAAGACCCCGCCGGAATCTACGAGGTAAATGATGGGGAGGCGATTTTGGAGGGCGATTTCCTGAGCTCGGAGGTGTTTTCGGATGGTGATGGGGTAATAGGTTCCTCATTTCACGGTGGCATCGTTTGCCACGATGACGCAAAGCCTCCCGCTGACGTAGCCTAATCCCACGATGATGCCGGCAGAGGGGACCTCATTCTCGTACATTCCGTAAGCGGCGAGCATCCCGATTTCCAGAAAGGGGCTATCGGGGTCCAGGAGCCGTTCTATTCTTTCCCGGGCGGTGAGTTTGCCTCGTTCGCGGTGGAGCTGGATATATTTTTCGGGGGCTCCTTTTCGGACTTCTGCCCGCCGGGCGAGGAGTTCCTGAACCAGCGTGGTGTAAGCCCGGGTGTTCGCCTGGAATTCGGGTGAGTCGCAACGGATGTGGCTCCGTAGGGTTTCCACAGGGGTGGTATACCCGTTTGGGGG